>NZ_JBFUFF010000212.1:0-4446 GCF_056403555.1 Rhizobium sp. P2_G2 | reverse complement strand
AGCACCAGCAATGCCCAGATTGCAAATATCGAAAATGTGCTGCTCACCGCGGCGGTCGCACTGAATCTCGCCAACCAGACTGAAGCGTTCACCATTACAGGCTCATCGGGCGCCGATGCGATCACTGGTGGAACGGGGGTAGACAGCATCAATGCTGGACTGGGCGACGACACTATAGCAGGCGCTCAGAACGACACGCTTCTCGATGGAGCCAATGGGAACGATACTCTGAACATCGGTGCGGCTTTCACGAGCACGAGCAATGCGCAGATCGCCAATATCGAAAATGTGCTACTTACGACGGCAGTGACGCTGAACCTCGCCAACCAGACTGAGGGGTTCACCATTGCCGGGTCATTAGGGGCTGACAGCATCACTGCCGGRTCCGGCAACGACACCCTGATCGCTGCCCARAACGACRCGCTGCTCAACGGCGGCAATGGCAACGATAYCCTGAAYATCGGAGCGGCCTTCACAAGCACCAGCAATGCCCAGATCGCAAATATCGAAAATGTGCTACTCACGACGGCAGTGACGCTGAACCTCGCCAACCAGACTGAGGGGTTCACCATTACAGGCTCATCAGCCGCCGATGCGATCACTGGTGGCGCAGGGGCAGACAGCATCAATGCTGGACTGGGCGACGACACTATAGCAGGCGCTCAGAATGACACGCTTCTCGATGGAGCCAATGGGAACGATACTCTGAACATCGGTGCGGCCTTCACAAGCACCAGCAATGCCCAGATCGCCAATATTGAGAATGTGCTTCTCACGACGGCAGTCACGCTGAACCTTGCCAACCAGACTGAAGCGTTCACCATTACAGGCTCATCGGGCGCCGATGCGATCACCGGCGGTAGCAATATCGACTTGCTCAATGGCCAGGCAGGCAATGACACCATTGTTGGCGGAGGAGGAGGCGACCAGATTATCGGCGGAGTTGGCGCTGACATGCTCACCGGTGGATCAGGTGCGGATCAATTCATATATGTCGGCTTGGCAGATTCGACGGTCTCCGCAAGCGGACGCGACGGCATTCTCGATTTCAATTCGGCCCAAGGCGATCGGGTTAATCTGAGTGCGATCGATGCGATCGCGGGAGGTGCCGACGATTCGTTCATCTTTACCACTGCCTTTCACCATGTATCTGGTGAGTTGATTTCCGTTGCATCAGGTACAAACTTCATCGTGCAGGGCGACATAAACGGCGACGGAATCGCCGATTTCGCTATCAGAGTGGCGAACCCCGCAACAGCGCTAACCTCGGGCGATTTCATACTATAGCGGCTGCAAAGCGGCCGCTTTCATCCATCAAATGTGTCGACAGAGCGCGGGCTCGGTCGCGTCCCTGGGGGAGGTGTAGCTCGGCGGTAGCGAAGCCGCTCGCGAGCGCGCCCACAACAGCGCCGTAGCGAGTGAGCGGCGTAGCGGGTGGTCATCAATGTTTTTCCGGTAGGGTCGGGTTGTTCAAGCTCAAACCTGATGGAAAGACCACTGATGACCGACGACATGATGAACCTGCGCTCGCTTGTTGAGAAGAGTGCCGATGCCGATTTGTTGCGCGAGATGATCGGCTTTACGGCCGAGAAGCTGATGGAACTGGAGATTGGCGCCAAGACGGGTGCTGCTTATGGCGAGAAGAATGCGTTGCGGCTCGCTCAGCGTAACGGCTATCGAGAGCGGGATTGGGAAACACGGGCTGGAACCGTCGAGCTGCGKATCCCSAARCTYAGGACCGGCAGCTATTTCCCAAGCTTTCTTGAACCACGTCGCATGGCYGAGAAGGCTYTGACCGCMGTSATCCAGGAAGCYTAYATCCAGGGTGTGTCAACCCGTTCGGTCGATGACTTGGTCAAGGCGATGGGAATGTCGGGCATTTCCAAGAGCCAGGTCTCCCGGCTATGCGAAGAGATCGACGACAAGGTCAAGGCTTTCCTGGCTCGGCCGATCGAGGGCGATTGGCCATATCTATGGATCGACGGTGCGCCATGCGGCGCGGGAGGTGCTGATGTTTTAGCGTAACCTCTCAAAGCTTGCCGATTTTTGACCGGCGGCTGCGATGCCGCCCGATCTGCAGGAGCAGTGGGTCGAAGGGGGCCGAGAAGCCGGACCGGGCGTCGCCGGTTGGGTTGCATAAGCAGATTGGCCTTAACTGTACCGGACGCGGGCCATCAACCGCGGGCCGGACTACCGCAGTGCCCATGGCGAGACAACGAAGTGGGCGCCAGAAGCCTCGAAACACAGAAATCGCTTCCATCAGCGTGATGGCGTGGAAGCACGAAAGAGCGATCAGAGGCGGTAAGGTTCGTCGATCCTTACTGCCGGGTTCTCGATGAGACCCGAGATGGGACTGGCTCCAATGCCCCACCTCCCGCATTGCACGGGGCAGAGCTCGCCGCCTAACGGCACGAGGTTGGAAATCGGAACATGGGAACTTGGATCGTCTGCCCGGTCGGAAGCCGGGCTCGCTGCGACGGCCAGATAGGGACGATGCCAAGGGCGGAGCTTTCGTAGTAGTCGGAGTGCGGGAAAACCGCACACAGGGCGAAGGGAAGCAGGAAGACGATAGGCTTGCAAAGACGGAGAAGTGATCTGTGGACATGGATCATCGGACCGACAAGGTCTGGGTACTCGGCATTCAAAGCAAACTCTATCAGTGGAGTAAGGCGAATCCCGACGATCAGTGGCGCGACATGTGGGGTTGGTTGACCGACCTCAGAGTGCTGCGTCATGCCTGGCAGCGCGTCGCCTCTAACAAAGGGGGACGCACGGCCGGGGTTGACGGGATGACGGTGGGACGCATCCGGAATAGGGGTGAATATCGCTTCCTGGTCGATCTTCAAGCTGATCTGCGCAGTGGTGCGTATCGGCCAAGTCCGGCCAGACGCAAGTTCATTCCAAAGGCCGGGAAACCGGGGCAATTCCGGCCCTTGGGTATTCCCACCGTCAGAGACCGCGTCGTACAGGGCGCGGTTAAAATCCTTTTGGAGCCGATCTTCGAGGCGCAATTCTGGCATGTCTCTTACGGGTTCCGGCCCGGCAGGAACACCCATGGTGCCTTGGAGTACATTCGTCGGGCAGCCTTGCCGCAGAAGCGTGACAAGGACACCCGACGAAACCGGTTGCCATACCCTTGGGTTATTGAGGGGGACATCAGAGGATGCTTCGACAATATCAATCATCACCACCTTCTCGATCGAATGCGCAAGCGCATTGCCGATCGGCGAGTGGTGAGATTGGTCGGACTATTCCTGAAGGCCGGTGTTCTGGCGGAGGATCAGTTCCTGCGGACAGACGCCGGTACTCCCCAAGGCGGGATAATCTCATCCTTGCTCGCCAACATCGCGCTCAGTGCGATCGAGGAGCGATATGAGAGGTGGGTCTATCATCGCCGGAAGACCCAGTCCCGTCGCAAGAGCAACGGGGTGGCGGCAGCGGCGAGCGCGCGGGACACGGACCGCATAGCAGGACGCTGTGTGTTTCTGCCGGTGCGCTATGCCGATGACTTCGTGGTTCTGGTGTCCGGATCAATGGAGGAGGCCATGGCAGAGAAATCCGCACTCGCCGACTACCTGATCAAAACCACCGGGCTGACATTGTCGCCGGAAAAGACGAAGGTCACGGCCATGACAGCGGGCTTCGAGTTCCTCGGATTCCGTTTCGGTGCACATTGGGACGAACGTTATGGCTACGGTCCTCGCGTCGAAATACCCAACGCAAAGGCCGCGAACCTACGTCATAAAGTCAAGGAACTGACGCAGCGCGACAGCATCTGCGTCAGCCTTGGCGAAAAGCTCCGAAAGGTGAATGCCATCACCAGCGGATGGGCGAATTATTACCGCTACTGTGTGGGCGCTGGCCGCGTATTTGTCGCTCTCGACTGGTACATCGGCCTGCGTCTTTACTGCTGGCTCCGTAAGAAACGCCCAAAAGCGACGCCGAATGAACTGTGGGGCTCGAAACAGCCAAGCAGACGCCGGCCGACGAGACGGGTCTGGAGAGAAGGATCCATCGAGCAACATGTGCTCTGCTGGACACCTGTCGAGCGATATCGTCTTGCGTGGATGGAAGTGCCTGACTTTGCCATGTCTTCTGGAGAGCCGGATGCGTAACGAAAGGCGCACGTCCGGTTCGGCGAGAGGCGATGCGAGACCTGCCGCCGCAATGCGGTAAGGCGCGCATCGCCTACTCATCCCACTTATCTGAAAGTCCGGCGCGGCGGGCGCATTGTCTCCGTCGCCGTCATCATCGCGGTCGGCGTCAACACCGACGGCCGGCGCGAGGTGCTGGGCATAGAGGTCGGCACGTCCGAAGCCGAGCCGATCTGGACCGAGTTCCTGCGCAAGCTGACCCGTCGTGGTCTCAGCGGCGTCAAGCTCGTCGTCTCCGATGCCCATGAAGGTATCAAAGCGGCTGTCTCCAAGGTCCTCTCGGCCACCTGGC
>NZ_JBFUFF010000211.1:0-4557 GCF_056403555.1 Rhizobium sp. P2_G2 | reverse complement strand
ACCCGCATCCTCCGCATTCTTTAGTTTTTGAGCGGTGATGTCGGTGGCGAACTTCACGACCTTGTAGGGTTTACCTCCCCTATAAATCGGATTGTAGCTGGCCTCGATCCAGATTTCYCGCCCGCCCTTAGCAATACGTTTATATTGGCGCTGGTCAAATTTGCCAGAGGCAAGGCTGCGCCAGAACTCCGCATAGGCTTGGGTGGAGGCCTCGGTCGGATCGACGAACATGCGGTGATGCTGACCGACGATTTCCCTCAGTTCGTAACCCAAGGCTCGGCAGAAATTTTCATTTGCAGTGAGGATCTTGCCCTCAAGCGTGAATTCGATGATCGCCTGGCATTTGTCTAGCGCTGCGAGAACGGCATCGCTTCTGCGAGCGAAGAGGGAGAATGTCATGACTGCAGGTCCTTTCGGCAGGAAGATGGTAGGTTTTTTGTGGCGGCAACCAATTTGCGCAAAAGCTCGTTGGCATCCTGCAAGTCTGCGAGGGCTGAGCGCAGGCCGTCAGCCGCGACAAACCAGTTTTCCGAGCAGGCTATCGGGTCATAGAAAGAGGCATTGGCTTTGGGAATGGCCCAGGAACTGAAATCATAGCGATTGGAATGCTCGGTCATTTCACGCAATCCTGACTTGCGACTGAACAAATCCGTTTCTTTTTCGGAAATGTTAGCCGATATTCGCTTCTTGTTCGAGATAGTTAAAAACCCTCAATATTACTAAATTGCTAATAGACAAGAAATATTGACTAAAATATTACATTATTGCTCAGCAATTTTAGAATTTTTACCAGTGAAAAGTTCCTTTATTAAATTTGATAACCCGATAAATATTAGCGCTAACCGAATCAGATTTGCGTGCAGATGCCTAAGAGACGTTCGCCTGACTCTACTGAAAACCTTAAGCTTGATTTCAGACACCCTTTCACCAAACCGGCCACCCACAGGGTTCTGCGATTCCGTGGCCTGAGCCTCGAATACACGCGAGTAACCTCAGCTGCGGAATATGAATTCAACTGGACGGGCAAGCATCACTATCTGGCCCTCCACGATCTGGTGATGGACTCCGGCGAGCTCAATGTGGCTGGTATGCCGGGCGTTCCAGGCGGTGACATCAGGGACAAAATGACCTATATTCCTGCGGGTCGGCCACTTTCCGGCTGGTCGAAAGCCGCGCGCCGACAAAACAGCTTCACAATCCTGCATTTCGACCCCACTCTGCTGTCGGAAGAAACCGGACGATTGTTTTCTGAAACGAGACCCGTCATCTACTTCGAAGATTCTGCCGTGCTGAGCACAATGAAGAAACTGGAATCGGTCATCGCCGAAGGCCTTGACCATCCGGACATCTTCACAGAAACATTGGCGCTTCTGGCGGCACTAGAGGTTGGCAACCTGGAGAATAGGTGGTTGCTGGCAAACGATCGCGTCGGTCGCTTGTCGGTCAGCCAGGAAACTTTGCTGCGTGATTTTATGGAAACGCATATTGCTTCGAATATTTCGCTGAATGACCTCGGTGAGCTCGTGCAACTCAGCCGCTTTCATCTCGCGCGGCGGTTCAAGGCGACTTTTGGTGTGCCGCCTTTCAAATATCTTACCGACCGCCGCATAGAAATTGCAAAGCGCCTGCTCACGGAAACGACACTGTCGGTGGAGGAAATAGCAAGGTCAACGGGATTTATTGCGTCAAGCCATTTGATCCGAGCATTCAAGCTGACCGTCGGCACTACTCCGTTGGTTTATCGCCGTGGATAGCCATTTTGAACTGCAGCCTCCAGCTCGGCCTGTGACACTTGTAATACCAACATTCGGTCTGGAATGAACCCCTCGTTGGCTTCGTCGAACAGGTCGTGCTGGACGCCGCCCCCAGCGGATATACGCCTCCGGGCACGAACTTCGCCAGCGGCTGCCTCAGCGCCACCGCCTCATGCCTAAATGTCGCGGGCACTGTTGCGAAATCCCGTGAGCCTGCGGTAAACCTCCTCCTTCTGGCGTGGTCGTCGCTGACGGCGAACGCCCATCATCTGCTCAAGGGACAAATCCCCTTGCGGAACGACGCCATGAGCTTGGGCGACACCTAAGCCAGCTGCAAAGGGCGCTCGACCACGGCAGGGGTCTCACGCCGAACCGGACCGCCTTGTCCTCGATGTTCTTGCCCATCAACCACCCATGGAACGTTTCGAACTGGTCATCGGGCGCATGGCTAGATCAGGCTCCATTTGCCGCCGCAGACCATTTGCCTGCGCCGCTGTTGAAGTGCTCGATCAAGCGCGGGCAGGCACATTTCGAACCCGCCCCCTTTCGCGCGGTTCCGCACCGCTGGCAGAAGCCGGCGGCGTGACCGCCGCCGACTTTTCTCGACCACTTGGCCGTTGCGCTGGGCAAGCCAAAAGGCGCTCTTCTCCCCAGTGGCGCACCCGCCTGGGCGCCGATCAGGCGTTCGAGTCGGACGTGAAGACGAAGCGCGAACCCCTAGGGCGCGCAAAACAGTCGTCAGTTCCGATTGCAACGTCGAGTGGTAAACCCAGACTCTTCTTGATCAAGCGGGGTTAGTCCAAGATCATGGCGATCCTCACTGTAAGACATTACCAGCAGCAACACGACTGCAATCGGCGCCGCCATTGTGCAGAGAAATAGTAGTTCATCGAGCATAGACACGCTTGTCCCCGTTGCCAGTTCCGACCGCATGTCAAACGCTTTCAGGGTTTCGACGTTCGTGCGCCAGTTGGCCACTTCGCGGGAAAGTTAACGCTTAGTGCTCGCATGTTCCACGATAAGTCAGAAGCTGTTCGTTGATCTTTCGAGGGCAGGGTTCCCCTGATTTTTGACGCTCGATCATTTGACGAACGCGTGGGTTGCCGCCTCATCGCGGGGCTATAGGCATGGAAAAGGGGCCGAATGRCCCCTCTCCCTCAATCGATCTTCAGCGTGTGTAGCGACTGCGTTCCCGCGCAATCTGCTCCGCAGAATATGGGTCAAGGACCGGATCGAACTCTCGCCAACCCTGTTGCTCGTAGGCTTGCCTGCGGGCGATAAGGTCGACGCGCCGGGCGTTGCTGAGGATGGTTTCAGCCTCGCTAACACGCCTGTCGTCAACCCTCGCCGTAACTAGGCTGCCGCCGCGGCGGACACCTTCGGCATAGACATGGGCGTCCGATTCCGGTACGCCAGAGTCGGTCAACGCGCCAATGATGCCACCTGTCGCACCGCCTACGGCGGCTCCTGCGGCAGCCCTACAGCGGTGGCTGCCAGCCACCCCGCTGCTACCACGGGCCCAACGCCGGGAATCGCCATCAGACCTAGACCGGTAAGTAGTCCGCCTGTGCCGCCAACCACCGCGCCTAAGCCGGCGCCCGTTCCAGCACCTTCGGCGGCATTGGACTCACGTTCATAGCGGCCGTCGCCATTGTTGGAAACGATGGAGATGTCATCTTCGGCAAAACCGGCGCTTTCTAGTGCTGCCACCGCACGCTGCGCATCGTCGTAGGTGTCAAAAAGGCCTGTTATAGTTTGCATAGAAATTTCTTTCGTTTGCTTATTGGGCGAAGATATGGCCTTGATAATCCAAGCCGACGGGAGTCGATTTGCCGTCTTTTGTAGCCGTGCCGCGCCAGATGCCTTTGTCATCGAGTTTCAGGCTGCTCACGTTTGTGTAGCCCGCCTTGGCGATGCGATCCTGAGCCTGCGCTTCGGTAAAGCTGTTCTTGCCGTCGAGGGGAGCGTTGGCATTCTTTGTTTCCGGCGTTGCGACAGCCGGCGTCTTGGACTCGGTGGTCGTGGTTTGAGCAAATCCCTGCGCCGAGGTTCCGCAGAAGATAGCGGCAATGATGACGATAGTCGTTCTTTTCATGGGTGGTCCGTTCTTCAGATCCAAAGCCCAAACGTTTATGGTACCCTTCCGTTCCCGAAATCGAGCCTCTCGCAAACATGCGAAAAGCCCGCACTGGGCGGGCCTTTCGAAGCGGGTGCAAAGCACTCAGTGGCTGTTCTCGTCGCTCTGCTGCGTCATTCATGGCTGCCGCCGCGGGTTGCTGCCGCCCTGCTGGCGTTGCTGCATTCGGAACCGCGCGTGGTGTGTTGCCAGTGCTGTCATGAATTGTGTGAGCAATTCAACCACGAGGGGCAGCAGCGAAACGAGGCACAACAGCTTCTAACAAAAACGGGCCGCACAACACTCATGTAGTCGCCGATAGGAGGAGGCTCCATGAAAGATCCTCCATTCCGTCACACATTCGAGAGAGGCGAGATGTGGCCAGAGGCCGCAGGCGGCTAGGAGGCCACCCTTGGCGCGGAGCAATCTGCGCATCTCGCCAGTAAAATGCTAGGGCGTGTCGTCAGTTATGTGCCTTAGCGGACCAGATTCCCAAATCGGATTTTATGTGATTCATAGCAGACCGGTCACTGGAGGGCTGGTTATGGCACGTCGTTATGGATTGCGGGACGATCGATGGGATCGGATCAAGGACCTTCTGCCTGGGCGTGAAGGTTATGTTGGCGGTACGGCGGCCGATAATCGCCTGTTCGTGGAAGCGGTGCTTTATCGATATCGCGCCGGGAT
>NZ_JBFUFF010000210.1:0-4606 GCF_056403555.1 Rhizobium sp. P2_G2 | reverse complement strand
CATTGGTGCCGTGGATGGTGACCGTGATCACCTGGCTGGTGCCATCCGCCGTGGTCACGGTGATGCTGTCGGTATAGTCATGACCCGCCTTGAACTCGTCATGGGCGTCGTTCATGACATAGGTCCAGGTGCCGTCGGCGGCGATGGTGAACTTGCCGAAGCCATGGCTGCCATCGATATCGGTCTGCGCCGTGAACAGCGCCGAGCTGTCGACGTCGGAAGCATCCAGCTTGCCGCCGGTGTTCTGCGCCACATCACTTTCGGTGAGCGATTGCGTGCTCGTTCCAGTTATGGCGGCGGCGTCATTGGTGCCGTGGATGGTGACCGTGATCACCTGGCTGGTGCCATCCGCCGTGGTCACGGTGATGCTGTCGGTATAGTCATGACCCGCCTTGAACTCGTCATGGGCGTCGTTCATGACATAGGTCCAGGTGCCATCGGCGGCGATCGAGAACTTGCCGAAGCCATGGCTGCCGTCGACATCGGTCTGGGCCGTGAACAGCGCCGAACTGTCGACGTCGGAGGCATCCAGCTTGCCGCCGGTGTTCTGGGCAGTGTCGGTCTCCGTCAGTTCCTGGGTGCTGCTGCCGCCGATCACCGCGGCATCGTTGGTGCCGTGAATGGTGACGGTGATCACCTGGGTGGTGCCATCCGCTGTGGTCACGGTGATGCTGTCGGTGTAGTCGTGGCCTGCCTTGAACTCGTCATGAGCATCGTTCATGACATAGGTCCACGTGCCGTCAGCGGCGATCGAGAACTTGCCATAGCCATGGCTGCCATCGACATCGGTCTGCGCGACGAAGTTGGCAGAGCTGTCGACGTCGGAAGCATCGAGCTTGCCGCCAGTGTTTTGAGCCGAATCCGTCTCCGTCAGTTCCTGGGTGATCGTTCCTGTAATGAGGGCCGCATCATTGGTGCCGTGAATGGTGACGGTGATCACCTGTGAGGTGCCATCCGCTGTGGTCACGGTGATGCTGTCGGTGTAGTCATGCCCCGCTTTGAACTCGTCATGAGCGTCGTTCATGACATAGGTCCAGGTGCCGTCGGCAGCGATCGAGAACTTCCCGAAGCCGTGGCTGCCATCGACATCGGTCTGCGCGACGAAGTTGATGGAGCTGTCGAGCTTGCCGCCGGTGTTCTGGGCAACATCGCTTTCGGTGAGTTCCTGTGCGCTTGTGCCGGTGATCACCGCGGCCTCATTGGTGCCGTGAATGGTGACGGTGATCACCTGGCTGGTGCCGTCGSCAGTGGTGACCGTGATGCTGTCGGTGTCATCTTGACCACCCACGAACTCGTCATGGGCGTCGTTCATGACATAAGTCCAGGTACCGTCAGCCAGGATGGTGAACGTGCCATAGCCGTGATTGCCGTCGACATCGGTCTGCGCGATGAAAGTGTTCGCACTGTCGACATCCGTGGCACTGAGCTTGCCGCCCGTGTTCTGAACGGAATCCGTCTCCGTCAGTTCCTGTGTGCTCGTTCCTGTAATGAGGGCCGCGTCATTGGTGCCGTGAATGGTGACAGTGATCACCTGGGACGTGCCATCAACCGTGGTCACCGTGATGCTGTCGGTATAGTCATGCCCCGCCTTGAACTCGTCATGGGCATCGTTCATGACATAGGTCCAGGTGCCATCGGCAGCGATAGAGAACTTGCCATAGCCATGGCTGCCATCGACATCGGTCTGAGCCGTGAACAGCGCCGAGCTGTCGACGTCGCTCGCATCGAGCTTGCCGCCGGTGTTCTGGACAGCGTCGCTTTCTGTCAGTTCCTGTGTGCTGCTGCCGCCGATCACCGCCGCATCATTGGTGCCGTGAATGGTGACGGTCAGCACCTGGGAGGTGCCGTCCGCCGTGGTCACGGTGATGCTGTCGGTGTAGTCGTGGCCTGCCTTGAACTCGTCATGAGCGTCATTCATGACATAGGTCCACGTGCCATCGGCGGCGATCGAGAACTTGCCATAGCCATGGCTGCCATCGACATCGGTCTGCACATCGAAGGCGGCAGAGCTGTCGACGTCGGAAGCATCGAGCTTGCCGCCAGTGTTCTGCGCCACATCACTTTCGCTGAGCGATTGCGTGCTCGTTCCAGTTATGGCGGCCGCGTCATTGGTGCCGTGGATGGTGACGGTGATCACCTGGCTGGTGCCGTCAGCGGTGGTCACCGTGATGCTGTCGGTATAGTCATGACCCGCCTTGAACTCGTCATGGGCATCGTTCATGACATAAGTCCACGTGCCGTCAGCGGCAATCGAGAACTTGCCGTAACCATTGCTGCCGTCGACATTGGTCTGGGCCGTAAACAGCGCCGAACTGTCGACATCGCTGGCGCTCAGCTTACCGCCGGTGTTCTGGGCAACATCACTTTCGCTCAGCGACTGGGTGCTGGTGCCGCCGATCACGGCCGCGTCGTTGGTGCCATGGATGGTGACCGTGATCACCTGGCTGGTGCCGTCAGCCGTGGTCACGGTGATGCTGTCGGTGTAGTCATGGCCGGCTTTGAACTCGTCATGGGCGCCTGTCATGACATAGGTCCAGGTGCCGTCGGCGGCGATTGAGAACTTGCCATAGCCGTTGCTGCCGTCGACATCGGTCTGGGCCGTGAACAATGCCGAGCTGTCGACATCACTGGCATCCAGCTTGCCGCCGGTGTTCTGTGCCACATCACTTTCAGTGAGCGACTGCGTGCTTGTGCCGCCGATCACCGCCGCGTCGTTGGTGCCGTGGATGGTAACGGTCAGCACCTTCGTGGTGCCGTCAGCTGTAGCCACAGTGATGCTGTCGGTATAATCCTGGCCACCGGCGAACTCGTTATGAGCGCCATTCATCACATAGGTCCAGGTGCCGTCGGCGGCGATGGTGAACGTGCCATAGCCGTGATTGCCGGCGACATTGCTCTGCGCGACAAAGGCGGCAGAGCTGTCGACGTCTGTGGCGCTAAGCTTGCCGCCGGTGCTCTGCGCGGCATTGGTCTCGGTCAGTTCCTTGGTGCTCGTGCCGCTGATCACCGCCGCATCATTCGTGCCGTGGATGGTGACGGTCAGCACCTTGGTGGTACCATCGGCGGTCTTCACCGTGATGCTGTCGGTATAATCCTTGCCGCCCTGGAATTCATTATGGGCGCCTGTCATGGCATAGGTCCAGGTGCCGTCGGCAGCGATGGTGAACTTGCCATAGCCATTGCTGCCATTGACATTGGTCTGCGCGACGAAGGCAGCAGAGCTGTCGACATCCGTGGCGCTGAGCTTGCCGCCGGTGCTCTGCCCGGCGTCGGTCTCGGTGAGTTGCTGCGTGTTCGTGCCGGTGATTACCGCAGCATCATTGGTGCCGTGGATCGTCACGGTCAGCACCTTCGTGGTGCCGTCGGCCGTGGCCACGGTGATGCTGTCGGTGTAATCCTTGCCGCCCTGGAACTCATTATGGGCGCCCGTCATGGCATAGGTCCAGGTGCCGTCGGCGGCGATCGTGAACTTGCCATAGCCATTGCTGCCATTGACATTGGTCTGCGCGACGAAGGCGGCAGAACTGTCGACATCGCTGGCACTGAGCTTGCCGCCGGTGGTCTGGGCAGCGTCGGTCTCGGTGAGTTCCTTGGTGCTGGTGCCGCCGATCACCGCCGCGTCATTGGTGCCGTGGATGGTGACGGTCAGCACCTTGGTGGTGCCGTCGGCGGTCTTCACCGTGATGCTGTCGGTATAATCCTTGCCGCCCTGGAACTCATTATGGGCGCCTGTCATGGCATAGGTCCAGGTGCCGTCGGCCTGGATGGTGAACTTGCCATAGCCATTGCTGCCATTGACATTGGTCTGCGCGACGAAAGCGGCAGAGCTGTCGACATCAGTGGCGTTGAGCTTGCCGCCGGTGCTCTGCGCAGCATCGGTCTCGGTGAGCGTTTGCGTGTTCGTGCCGGTGATCACCGCCGCGTCGTTGGTGCCATGGATGGTGACGGTGAGCACCTTCATGGTGCCGTCAGCCGTGGTAACCGTGATGCTGTCGGTATAATCCTTGCCGCCCTGGAACTCATTGTGGGCGCCCGTCATGGCGTAAGTCCAGGTGCCGTCGGCGGCGATCGTGAACTTGCCATAGCCATTGCTGCCATTGACATTGGGCTGCGCAACGAAGGCGRCAGAACTGTCAGCATCAGTGGCATTGAGCTTGCCGCCGGTGCTCTGGGCGGCGTCTGTTTCGGTGAGTTGCTGTGTGCTCGTGCCGGTGATCACAGCCGCGTCATTGGTTCCGTGGATGGTGACTGTCAGCACCTTGGTGGTGCCATCCGCCGTGGCCACGGTGATGCTGTCGGTATAATCCTTGCCGCCCTGGAACTCATTATGGGCGCCGGTCATGGCATAGGTCCAGGTGCCGTCGGCGGCAATCGTGAACTTGCCATAGCCATTGTTGCCATTGACATTGGTCTGCGCGACGAAGGCGGCGGAACTGTCGGCATCGGTGGCGCTGAGTTTGCCGCCGGTGGTCTGGGCAGCGTCGGTCTCGGTGAGTTCCTTGGTGCTGGTGCCGCCGATCACCGCCGCGTCATTGGTGCTGGGCAGCGTCGGTCTCGGTGAGTTCCTTGGTGCTGGTGCCGCCGATCACCGCCGCGTCATTGGTGC
>NZ_JBFUFF010000209.1:0-4637 GCF_056403555.1 Rhizobium sp. P2_G2 | reverse complement strand
GCACGGTGATCACTTTCTTGGCATCGGTCGCCTGCACCGTCTGGATGGCATTGCCGGCATAGATCGGACGCTTGAACGTGTCGGCAGAGACAACCTCGATGATCTCGGACACCTGCGCCACATCGAGCAGCGCGGCAACCCGCGGGAAGACGCTCTTGCCGGTGGCGGTGGCGGCGGTGATGATCGTGTCGTAGCTCGGAGCAAGGCTGACGATCAGGGCGGCGAGCGCTTCGGCGATGTTGTGGCCATATTCGTCGCTATCGGCGAGCAGCACTTTGGCGACGCCGGAAAGCTTTGCCGCCTGGTCGGCAGCAGCCTTGGCGCCCTTGCCGGCGACGAGCACATGCACATCGCCGCCGATCTTGGCGGCGGCAGTCAGTACCTTGGCGGTCTGGTCGGACAGGGCGGAATTATCGTGGTCGGCAACAAGAAGAATGGTCATATCGGTCTATCCTTAGAATTCATGGGTTCCTGAAATCCATCAGGCCCTGCCGAAAACGGTGGGGCGCGAGAACCGGAGCGGAGCGTATTTCAATACGTGAGCACCGGAAGCGCAGGGCCACGCCGTTTGCAGGCGGGCCTCATGGATTTCCTCAGATGACGCCGGCGGTCTTGAGGCTGGACACCAACTCGGCTACCGACTTCACCTTGACGCCCGCCTTGCGGCCCGACGGCTCCTCGGTCTTGAGGACCTTCAGGCGCGGCGAAATGTCGACGCCGAAATCGGCCGGGGTCTTCTTGTCGAGCGGCTTCTTCTTCGCCTTCATGATATTCGGCAGCGAGGCATAGCGCGGCTCRTTCAAACGCAGGTCCGAGGTGATCACCGCCGGCAGTTTCACTGCAATCGTCTGCAGGCCGCCATCGACTTCGCGGGTGATGTTGGCACTGTCGGCGCCGAGGATCTCAACCTTGGAGGCAAACGTCGCCTGTGCCCAGCCGAGCAGCGCCGARAGCATCTGGCCGGTCTGGTTGGAATCGTCATCGATCGCCTGCTTGCCGACGATCACCAGGCCCGGCTGTTCCGCCTCGACCACGCCCTTGACCAGCTTGGCGACGGCCAGCGGCTCGACGATCTCCTGATCGGTTTCCACCAGGATCGCCCGATCGGCGCCCATGGCCAGCGCGGTGCGCAGCGTTTCTTCCGCCTTGGCCGGACCGACCGACACCACCACGACTTCGTCCGCCTTGCCGGCTTCCTTGAGACGCAGCGCTTCCTCGACCGAAATCTCGTCGAACGGGTTCATCGACATCTTCACATTGGCAAGCTCAACGCCCGATCCATCCGCCTTCACGCGGATCTTCACGTTGTAGTCAACGACACGCTTCACGGTCACGAGAATTTTCATAGAGGCCTCATACGAGAAAATGTGCTGTGAAAAAATATGATAAATTTTTCACGTTGGGAAAAATCTACACAGAAATCTTCAGAATGCAAGCGTGAAAATATTGCATGATTTTTTCATACGGCCTATATCTTACGGCATGTCTCCCGAACCTGGGAACCGGTTTCGGGACAAAGACACGCGAAAAATAACGACCCGAAGCCATCACTGGACAATGGACAAATGCCCCCTCGCCCGCTGCTTTCGCAGGACAATGACATCGCCGCTTCCGACGACAGCACGCTGGACGAAACGGTCATCGGCGGCCAGATCCGCGAGCTGCGCAAGGTCAAGGGCCGGACGCTGCAGCAGGTGGCGGACGCCGCCGGCATCTCGGTCGGCTATCTCAGCCAGATCGAGCGCAACCAGTCGCAACTGCCCATCGGCGTGCTGAAAAAGATCTGCGACGCGCTCGACGTCCACATGAACTGGTTCTTCCAGCCCTCCGCCGACGTGCCGGCTGAGGAGCGCGACATCATCGTCCGCGCCCAGAACCGCCGGCGGCTGACCTTCACCGGCCTCGGCATCCAGGAAGAACTGCTCTCCCCCAATCTCAGCGGCCCGCTGGAGCTCCTGCTCTCGACGATCGAACCGGGTGCGGACAGCGACTACTATTCCCACGATGGCGCCGAAGCCGGCCTCGTCATGTCCGGCCAGCTTGATCTCTGGATCGGCGACAACTTCTTCCAACTCCACGCCGGCGACAGCTTTTCCTTCAAGAGCACGGAGACGCATCGGTGTGCAAATTCCGGCAGCGAGCCGGCAAAAGTGGTCTGGGTGATCACGCCGCCGCATTATTGAGGCGGGTTGTCTGGCGCTCGCTTGTACGAAGCCAGCCATCGGTCAGGCCGGACGTCGCCGGGTAAGATGGGACATGTGTCCGCGCATCGCGGGGCGAGCGGTCGCGGGACACGCAGAGGCTCCAGTGATCATCAGGCCATCGTTGCCAGGGAAGAGTATTCGTCAGTGAGAAGTATACCGTGCAGCTGTCGCCGGCGCACGCCCATGTTGCCGCCGTCAAACAGCGGGAACGCCAAGGCGTCCTGCAGATAGCCGTAGAGCGGCAGTTCGTCGTCATAGCTATCGATGCCGACAATCCGCATCAGGTCGGTTATCACCCGAACCGCTGTCTCGGAGCACCACACCTTGGAATAAAGAGCAATCTCTGCCGCGCCGGCGATCTGGGCATCCGCTGCCCAGCAGGCCCGCCAGCTGAGCGAGCGGACCGCCTCAAGCGAGGCTTTGGCGTCGGCAAGCGCATATCCAACAGCTTGATGCTCGATAATTGCCGCGGCTCCGCCACGCCGCTCGGTCTTGGCGAATTTCAAGGCGCAGTCGAAGGCCGCACGCATGACACCGGTGGACATGACACCCACCAATGCGGCCGTTGCGATAAAGCTTCCAACGACGATGTCTCTGCCACCGCCAATCCGGCCAATGACATTCCGCTTTGGTACCCGGACATTGTCGAGCCTGAAACGCGGTGTGAGATGTCCTCGATGTCCCATCGAATTGGCGTTTCGCTCGGTCGTCAGTCCATTTGCCGGCCGGTCGACGCAAATCACGGACAATGCAGCCCCCGGGTTCGCCTCTGAATCCGTTCGGCAGACGACTGCCAGAACATCCGCACCCTTGCCATCCCATCCTGTCGCGCTCGACACCCACTGCTTGCGGCCGTTGATCACCCAATCGTCTCCATCAAGGCGCGCAACCGTCCGGGTTCCTTCGCCGGGCTTTTCAGCATCGAAGTTGGCGCTGCCGCCTGGTTCGCTGTTGGCGAGCGCTGCCAATGGGGCGCCGGTGGTCTCAAGAAACGGACCGATCCATTGTGCTTGCTGTTCTGGCGTCCCGGCCATGAACAGCGGCGTGAGGCCAAGGAGATTCGCAAACATCGTCAGTGACACATTGACATCCGCAGCGTGGAATTCCTCCGCCACGACGGCCATATCCACCACACCTGTTCCGCCACCGCCGAACGGCATGGGAATGAGCCGTCGCATGAAGCCTTCCCCGACTAGATCGTCATAGATTGGCTTTGTCGCCCGAAACCGCGCCTCGGGCGTCGGCAAGTCGGCAATCAACCCATTCACCTGGCTGAGCTTGTCCGTGGCAAATCGCCGTGCCTTCTCCCGCAGCGCGCGCTGCTCCCCGGTGAGGGTGAAATCGATCATTGGGTTCCCCTATCGTTTTTCGTCGTGTCCTCTGGCGGCAGACGCCGCTAACCCGGCAACGCTATCGCGAAGAGGCGGGTCCGTTCTTGGACTGAAGGGAACCAGATTTGTTCGGAAGAGAACTGAGTGCCGATTTTTGTCAGACTGCGCGCTCATTCTTCAACCGGCGGCGGTACGCTTCGGGCGTTTCCCCGAAACGGCTTTTGAAGCAGCGGCTAAAGTAAGAAAGGTCCGAAAACCCGCATGCGAGGGCCGTTGCCGTGATGCTCGCCTTGCCGGGCCTGCCAAGGTAGCCGGCAGCGGCGACGAGGCGAAGTTCTCGCAAATGCTCCGAAAAGGTCGCGCCGCTCGGCTTGAACAGCTTATGCACATAACGATCGGAAATCCCGAAGAGCCGGGCAAGCCGCTCTGCAGACATGCCCGGATCATGAAAATTCTGTCGCAAACAGTCAAACAGGAGCGGGAAAGCCACGGTCGCTGGAGCCGCCGCGCCAATCATGTCAACCTGGCTTGTGGCATGTGCCAGGAGGTCCAGGACGTGTGTCTCGTAAACCGCCTTGCCGGTATTGTCTTCCAACAGGATTAATTCGGCATAGGAGCGAATGGCGGACGCCAACAGACGAGAAATCTCGCCTTGAGAAAGATGCAGCACCCCCGCCTTCAATAATGTCGCGGGCACCCGGTGGCGAGGCATGGCAATCGAATAGAGCGTGAAAGCCTCGCGATGGGCGATTTCATACGGAAACACCGTATCCGCCACGGCGATGTCACCGGGAAGGGTTCGAACCTCGCGACCATGCTGGACGGTCAGCCCGCGTCCTGCCACCTGCAAATTGACGAAGGCGATCTCAGCCGGCATACTCACGATATGATCCCGGCCACGCCGCACGGCATGGGAGGCGGCACTCACGCGAGAAACCTGGATTTCTTCACCCTGACCGCGCGTGATGTTTCCATAAAACGGGGCGGCGCTGATCCGCAGTGGCTCCATGCGTACAAACGCCTCTTCAAGGCTGTCGCGCCACAGGCTGAAGGGATCACATGTCGTCAGGCCTGTCGTGGTCCACCGTTCCGCCACACACAC
>NZ_JBFUFF010000208.1:0-4727 GCF_056403555.1 Rhizobium sp. P2_G2 | reverse complement strand
GGATTCTGATCTGCTTCGAGCGATCATCCGCAACGATGACAATCTGAGCTACGGCAATATCATCAACGTCGTAACCGGAGAAGATGAAGCCATCACAGCGCTCTCCGATGATGGGATCGACGAACTCAGCCAGATGCTCGCCGACGCCCGCCGTTCAGCCAACAAATGGCACGACTTCCTTGAAACCTTCGTCGACGACGAAGAACTCGTTGCCTGCATCAAGGCAAAGCCCCTGCGGTAACAATCGGACGGTTACGAGCCACATCATCATCATGACATCGGGTCAGCGACCGACACGCTTTTATGACGATCAAGGGTCCCCTTGAGCGTTCGAAGTTCGTCCTCCACCCTGATCACCGCCCCTCGCCTGCCCCTCATATCCCGCTCGCGATCCGGCAACAACGTGGCCCACCGAGGTCCAGCAGGCATCAGAATGCCGCAGCCCATCATTTGCACTTTCAGGACGGCGGCACTCGCGTCGGAGAGCTTCGTATTTCCAGTTTAGAAGCAGCGATAGGGACGGAAGCAGCCGCGGCCCCGGTGGGCTTTCAAGAACTTGCTCAGAAATTTGCCCTTGCCATAGGGCGACGGCTCGCGTGTGCCAGGATCAGCCAGACACGTACCACGTTCCAACGATGCCGAGAGCGATGAAGACCCCCCACGAAGGTAAGGCTTCGCCTAGAATATATTTTGTGCCGGCCCGCCCGAAGCCGTGCGTTGTCATCATCAAGATCAAACTCAGCGTCAAAAAAACCCATAGGACGCTGGCAGTCCAGCGACCGCGGCGAGTTGCGAGATATCCCGGCTGATTCTTGAGCGGTTGTCTCAAATTCCGCGCCACGTAAATGAAACCCGAGATCAGGTATGCGGCTATCCATATCAAAGCGGTCGCCATCGCTGGTCCTTTGGTAAATGTAATTCGCTACCGCATGTGTATCATAGATAAACCCTGCAGATGTGGTCATGATAACCTTGCCTTCCGTGCGGTAGCGTACATTGAAACGCCGAATTTTCGTCGTAATCTAATCCCCGCACACGTGGGCCCATGAGGTAAGGGCCGGAGCTATAGGGAGGACTACCAGATGCCTATGAGTACCGCTCTGGCGGAAGCCGGAATCTTGCGCGCCGAGGAAATTGCCATGCTCAGCCATATCTATGAGGAAATCACCACTTCGCCCCGCTATCTCGGGGACAAGCCCACCCGCGAGGCGCTCGCCAGGAAAATTCTCCGGTTATACGAGTCGGGGGTGATCGACCCGAACGAGATCAAACGATACTGCTCGACGTAACGGCAAAGCACCCCCCGCAATCGGAACGGCAAGTCATCTCTCGAACACATCTCCGGCGTCAGCCTTGTCTCGCACGCCCTTAAACGATGCGTGCCGAAGCTTGCCGTAATAGGTTCAGGCGCGGAATTCGCGGACGGGTCGGCCCTATGTTGATTGAACGACTATCAACGCAAGCTCGAAAGCAATCCACGATATAACGACCAGCGCGACCTTAAGGCTATAAGGGCGCGTCTGTCCGTTGTCGCTACCGGTAATCACCAACACCGGGAGAATGACAATCGCAAACAGCGCAACACCAAACATCCAGGGAACCGGATTTTTGCCTTTTCCGCTCGCAATGACATACCCCAAAGAACCAAGCGCAATCAAACCCCCGACGAACGAGGCAATATCATACGGGCTTTCCATGGTTTCCCTCTTTCGCCATTCTGGCATTGCGCCAGAAATGGATTAAGATTGGCTGAGTAGGAGAATGAGGGAGGTTGAAATGCCGTTTACTGGGCTGGTGATGCTGCCTCAGGAGATGGAAGTCGTGCTAGATGTCTTCAAGGCGGTGGTTGGTGAGTCCTGGTTTCACCGGACAACATCCAACGGAGAAGGAATTTGCGGAATTCGTGCTTCGTGCCTATCGCACAAGCATAACGGATAGACCGACTGCTGGTCTATTGCCATGAAGCCGCTGCGCTGCGCCCGGAAATTTGAGGCGGGTAGCGGCATATGAGCCAACAACACCGAAAAGAAAGCCCACCGCTCTCGGGGAATAGCGGTGGGCTTTGACGCTCGGCACTCTGGAGGGGCGCGRGGCCGAGCTCAACTTGGGCAAACAACGTTCGCCAATTTTCAAGGTTCCATCAATGGGTAAATTGGCCGATATCCCTGAGCAAGTGCCGCGCCGCCAGGGGACCGACTTGTGGCAAAGCGGAGGAACAGAGGCCCACCGCAAAGGGGCTCACGGTGGGCCTCGTACACGGCTCGGAGGCGAATACCTTAAGGGGAACAAACGGTAAGCCGAGCCTGGCGTCCGAGGAACAACGCCGGTTGAACTTGAGCGTTCCGGCACCGTCAGATACCGTACAAAACTAGGAATGCCTGCGACGATTTTGCAATTGGAGCTGCGCAGATGCTTCAGAGAGACCCAAAACAGATGCTGACGGATATGAAATGATCGGGACGTTGATCATCTGCGCACACTTGGCCGTGGTCGACGGCGACACGCTGAAATGCGACGGGCAGCTTTTGCGGCTGCTGGGTGAAGGCACGCCGTTCGTGAGCGGGATCGACGCCCCGGAATTGCGCACCTGGAAATGTCAAAAAGAACGGAAATTGGCGCACCTAGCGCGCATGCGGCTCAAGGATCTGGTGACCGGTCAGACGCTGAAAATCGTCTCTAGGGGCAAGGACGCCACGCCGAAACACCGACCGCTGGTGAATGTCTATCTGCCGAACGGCAAGGAAGTCGGCCAGGTCCTGCTTCGGGAAGGATTTGCCCGGCCGTGGCGCCCACATCACAAAATCGACTGGTGCGACTGATTTGCGGTGGCGTGGCGGCAGAAGCATGTGGGTCGTCATGACGCTTCTCGACCTTGTGCCGGCGGGCGTGGGAGCGACGAATTACCCATGCAGCGGGAAGAAGGGTGGCGTCGATCATTGCCAGGGCAGCACCTTCATCTGCAACGACGGGTCGGTGAGCGCCAGCAAGAAGAATTGCTCTGCTTCGACCGGGGCTGTCGGCCTTTTGCCGTCGCGGGAAATGCAGCCGACAGCGGGCAAGGACTGTTCCTGCGATTCGGGGAAATATTGCATTGGTCCTCGAGGTGGGCATTTTTGCTACGAGACCGATGGACGGAAAAGCTACTTGAGAAAATAGAGGTCAGGTAGCCGCCGCATCGTTGCCGGGATTTGGCAACGCAGGTTTGAGTTTTGCATGTGTTCGCCTAGGCACCCCTGTCCGCAGAAGAGCAGTCGTTGAGTCTCAGCGTGCGTTAAGTTTTTTGCCTGAAGGCGGCGTGTCTTTCGAGCCGCCTGTTGCCATTGGAACCCAGTCGACGATTTGGTCTTCCACAAGCGTGACCATCTCCGCCGCAAATTGCCGACAGCGTTCCAGTTCCTCGTCTCCCTCACGCGGAACGTCTTGCACGAAGAGGCAAAGTTTTGCCCATAAACGCGCTTGTGTGACGCGGTCGATTGGGTAGAGCCGTTCTGGCTTCGATGACAAAAAGAGCGTGTTGATCGCGCCAGCGGCTGCGCTGACTGCTACTATCGCGATACCAAAGCCTATTCGATACTCGGTCGCCTCAACAAGCGCCGAAACCGCTCCGCCAGCACCAGTCAAAGTTACCAAAGAGGTAACAAGGGGCTGAAAAAAGACAGCGGCCAAACGATTAAAGTCTGCAAACGCCTGAGATCTGTCGACCAGTTGCTGGCCCCAGGCCGCGTAGTTCTCGCAGTTGATGTCTCTTGGCAAGGGCGGCAGATTGTCCGAATTCCTGAAAAGCCGCACGATAGTCTCCCCCCGGATATTCATCACAAGGGTAATACAGGAGAGAGAAAAAATGCAACCTAAATTACATCACCAAAAAAGTCTCGCGCGCTGACGACATTCGGTGCCTCCCGGGCCAGGGTAGCCGTGCCTGAGAAACACCGGCTACTCATAATCACTGGCATGCTGATCGCGCTGGCCRCCCTTTCGTTTGGCGACGCGTCCGAGGTTCAACTCGACGCGCTTGCGGAGAGAATTGCCGTTCGAACGATACTGACATCGCATCGACGAAGCCGATCCGAACTAGAGCCCGATGGCTGGGTAGATGTATCTGTGCGGAAAGGTCATTGGTGCATTCAGCGAGATCAAGCTTCTGCCGCGCGGCGATAGCAGGTTAGGTTACGAAGTAAGGTTATCTTTCGAATGATCTTGCCGATCTTCGAACAGATGCGCATCTATGTGTTGCCGGGCGTGATGCTCGTTACCCTCGAAAATCAGACAGTCCCCTGTCGTCACTCGTTGACCGCCCGGCACCCCAAATCAGARCAAGTGCGTTCGTGGACCCGGGCAACATGGCGACGTACCGGACAAGCCCTTGTGGAACTTGCGATTCCTGACATCATTGTCATGTCAGGAGCATGTCCATGAACCCGCCAAGACGCTTGATGCCTTACGAAGACCGCTTGCTTGATTGCGAGGAGGCGCTCGAAGATGACTTTCTTGTCYTGGTGGACAAGGCCTGCGACCACGGCTGGATCGCGGCTGAAATCGCAGTCGCCATTACCAGTCTGGCCGACAACCTCATCCTGAAGCTGGCCGCCGAAGATGAAACGTCGATGCAGATCCTTGGTGCGAAACTCAAGCGGCCTTAGGGACGCTCTCCAGCCGGACAAGCTCGTCGTCTGGCAATGGTCTCTGAAGGTGCTTCACGTCACTCCAGGGTTTCGTCAGCCATAGGT
>NZ_JBFUFF010000207.1:0-4949 GCF_056403555.1 Rhizobium sp. P2_G2 | reverse complement strand
GCTCCCCGCCGTCAACACGCAGATATTTGCGGATGGTGTTCCGGGACAGGCCGGTCCTGCGGCCAATCTCCCGGATCGATAAATGCTCTCGAAAATGCCAGCGTCGGATCACGCTCAATAACGCCATGTCGATCACTCCGTAGCCCTCGCTGAAAACACGCAGGGCAAGGTTCAAACATGGGTCAATTCTCAGTGGAAATATTACGTCAAACTGGGTCAGTTCTCAGTGGCACTCAACAGCATTGCCGAGCGTGGCGGTGAGAACTGAGTGAATACTTCGCTGCTCATCTCGCCTGATGCGAAGGCGAATTCGCGGTGCTTGATCGAACCCAGTCCGCCGACATTTCCGTCGATCGGCACATTGTAGGGTGGGTCGGTGAAGATCAGATCGACCGGCTTGCCTTCGGTAAGGCGCTCGACATCCGCGGCCGAGCGTGCATCACCACAGAGCACCCGATGCCGCCCGAATGCCAGAGATCGCCAGAGCGTGTCACCGCCGGTCCATCCGACTGCAGTGGAATACGATCAGCAGCTTCGTCGCCGCTCGTCGGCGAAGCATCGCGGGCATGATCGAGCGTAAAATCGATCTCGGCGAGCGAGAAGCCAGTCAGCGACACATCGAAGTCGAGATCGATCAGCGCTTGCAACTCAATGGCCAGGACTTCTGTATCCCAACCGGCATTGATCGCCAGCTTATTGTCGGCCAGCACATAGGCACGGCGCTCTTCGGGTGACAAATGCGAAAGCCTGACGGCCGGCACTTCATTGATACCAAGGTCCTTGGCCGCCATGACCCGGCCATGACCGGCGATGATCTCGCCATCGTCGCTGATCAGCACGGGATTGGTGAAGCCAAAACGCCTTATGCTGTCGGCGATCTGGCTGACCTGTTTTCGGGAATGGGTTCGGGCATTGCCGGAATAGGGACGGAGTGCGGCCAGTGGCAGCATTTCGATGGATGGAAAGTGCATGTTCATGAAGTCGATCCTCACGGCAAATCAAACAATCGAGAACATGATGGCAACATTGGCGCGCCAATCAACCCACCCAAAACGCCACTCGCACCCTGCGACGCAAAAAATGACCGAAATTCGCCCGGACTTCAAAGGGGCTTTAAGACCCCTTCAAAGCCACTTCAAAACCCCTTTTAAGGATCTCCACAATTCTAAATAGAAAACACAGTCAGAGGGCCGCAAAAATAAAACCTGTGGATAATTTTAGGGACAAAAATCCTCTGACAAGCGACCCTCAATGCCCTCATAAATAGAATTCATAAGTCCCATATCGCAATGAGAGTCGAACTCGCCGGCGACACTGGCTAACACCTGACCCGGCCATCATGACAACTGGGAAATCGCCGGTCCAGTTGGGCGCCCTGTCATTTCGCAGGCTGCCGTTACGGGGAGAGTGGCGTACCCCCTTGATAGCCGCCATTGACTGTCCCGGTCTCGGTTGTCGCGGTGTGCTGCGGCAGGTGAAGGTCGGAGCTGTCGATGGGACACCATCATGACAACCGGGAAATCGCACGTCCGGTTGGGTGATCCTGCCGTGGCAGCAGTGACACTCTTACGGGGAAGGTGGCGTACCCCCTTGATGGTCACGCAGTTGCAGACGGGGCCGCCGGCGGCCATCCGAAGTCTGCGGCGCAGGGCGGGTAGCCGGTGGCCCGCCTACTCTTCTCAGACTGGCGATAGCCGGGGCGGAAGTATCGTCCGGTGGCCGCGAGCGCAGGCTCAGTTCCGGCCGGATGCTCAGTATTCCCAAACCCGAACCGATCTCACAATTCGACAATGTCGTCTCGCAAGAGTGCAATGCGCTTCCGTCAAGCGACAATGCTGAACCGCAACACGGCAATGTGCTTTCAGCGGACCGCAAGCCTACCTCGCCAACCAGCATTGCTGTCACGGCAAACAACAATTCGATCCCGCGAAAAGACAATCTCATCCCGCAATTCGGCAATCGAATTCCCTGTTATGTCGGCACTTGGTGTCCGGCGGGCAGCAACGCCAAGGCGTCAAGCCGCTGATATTGCCTGCTAAATCGCTGTTTTTCCGTCGGCGTCCCATTTTCCCTGTTCCGAGACCCGTACCCGCAGGACTGCCCACACCAGCATGGCGTAGTATCGTGCCTCGGCTTCGGCTGGCGGGATATTTCCGATAGGCGGTGATGTCAGGTTAACTGGGACGCGTTCGCARTCGGCAGGCTCGGAGTGATCATGCTGCTATTCCGGCCACGCTCCTCCAATGTGCGATCGCCCTGAGGCGATGCAGGTGGACGTCGAATGCTGAGCGTTTGGCGCGTGCGGGGACGAAGAGATTTCGGAACGCGGAAAAGACGCTGACGAAACGTTGCAACGCACCCGGAGAGCGGAACCGTTGCATCACGCGCTCCCGTTTTCGCAGCGGCAGGTGCGAGTTTTCGGCGCGGTTGTTCAATCCCTTGTGCGATCGATGTTCGACCGTCGGCATTATCTGGCGCCGTGCTGCGCCATAAGAGCGGAGCTTGTCCGTGACGATACGCTTTGGAAGACCACCCTGCTGCTTCATCAGCCGGATCAGCAGGCGCTTGGCAGCCTTGGTGTTGCGGCGCGCCTGGACGATTTCGTCGAGAACGTAGCCGTCCTGGTCAACAGCGCGCCAGAGCCAGTGCTTGCGACCGCCGATCGTCACCACAACCTCGTCCAGATGCCATACGTCGCTGGGGCTAGGCGCTTTCCGACGCAGGCGCCAGGCATAATCTGGTCCGAACTTCTTCGCCCAACAGCGGATGGTCTCATAGGAAATGATGACGCCGCGCTGCAGAAGCATCTCTTCGACATGACGCAGGCTCAGGGGAAAGCGGAAATACAGCCAGACCGCTTGCGCGATCACTGAAGCCGGGTAACGATGGCGCTTGTAGCTGACAGGACTATGGCTCATGGCGGCGAAATAGCCGCAAATCTTTCACCTGAAGTTAACCTGACATCACCCGGCTGCGGTATGGCTGCACCTGGATCAACACCCATTTCATGCTGACGACAGAAATGCCTCATGGGGGTGTTAAGCAATCCGGCTACGGCAAGGACATGTCCGTCTATGCCTTGGAAGATTACACTTCAGTCCGACATGTCATGATCCGGTGCGTCTGAGCACCCTCTGTCGCCGGCCAAGTTGTGAGAACTCCCAAGCCTCCACTTGGTCGGCGACTGCATATTGCGTATTGCAATAATTGCACGATCAGCACCACGACGGTCTCGTGGACCTTCTGTCGATAGAGCATCCAAAGATTATCCAGAAACTGAGCCGCTGATCCAATTCGGGTCGATCGGGACGAAGCAATGATAAGGAGGTGCCCATGTTCGCGAAGATCTACCCGGTGCTGGAGTCCGCGAAGTCGCGGGCGCTCATCGACAATGAAACCTATTTGAAAGTGGACGGCCTCCTACCCCGCTCAGTCCACGCGCTTCATCGACAGGATCGATCGGCGCTGAGCGCCGGTCCTCCCCTTATCGGATCACATAGGGCTCCAAGCCGGCAAAGATGGCCGGATCGAGCGGGGTTTTGAAGGAATCGAGGTTGCGTTGAAGGCTCGACGACTTGGTGGTGCCGAGCAGCACCGAGGCCACGACAGGTACCAGGAACGGAAACTGCAGCGCCGCGGTGGCAAGACCGGTGCCGGCCCTGGTGGCCACGTCCTGCATGGCCGTGACGCGGCCCCGCACGTCCTCATTGGCCTCGGAATAGTTGAAGGTCGCGCCCGGCACCGGGCCGGTGGCGAGAATGCCCGAATTGAACACGCCGCCGATGATGAAGGAGGTGCCGCGCTCCCGGCAGAGCGGCAGGAGTTCGCGTTCGGCCGAGCGGTCGAGCAGCGAATAGCGGCCGGCCATCAGGATACAGTCGAGATGGGTATAGCCCATCACTTCGAGCAGCACCTCGACCTCGTTGACCCCAAGCCCCCAGGCCTTGATCACGCCTTGGTCGCGCAGGTCGTTGAGGCGCTGGATGCCGCTGTCGCGGAATGCCTTGATATGGGCAGCGTTCCTTTCCTTGCCATGGATCAGTTCGCCAATGTCATGCACAAAGAGAATGTCGAACCGGTCGAGCCCCATGCGCTTGTGGCTGGCCTCGAGGCTGCGCATGATGCCGTCGCCGGAATAGTCATATTCGAGCCTGATCGGATGGGCGTCGACAAAGGCATGATCCTCTGCCTCTTGCTTCGGTACCCGGTGCAGGATGCGCCCGACCTTGGTGGAGATGACATAATCGTCACGCGTCTTCGTCTGCAAGAGGCGGCCAAGACGCTCTTCGGCCAGGCCGCCGCCGTAATGCGGCGCGGTATCGAAGAAGCGGATGCCGGCATCCCAGGCGGCGGCAAGCACGTCCTGCGCGGCTTCTTCGGTGACCGGGTGATAGAGATTGCCGAGCGGCGCGGTGCCGAAGCTGATCTCGGTGATTTCAAGGTCGGTCTTGCCGACGGGGCGGGTCTTCATTGGACAATAATCCTTCATCGTTCAATCGAGGTGGAAAACACTTTGCATGAAACTGGTCAGTTCTCAGTGGCGTTCAACAGTCAGCGTCAATTTTAGCGATACGTCCTCAAGCAACATAGAATCCGAATCTCATCAAACAAATGGCTCAGGTGGCCCCGTCATCGTAACGGGGCCACCCGTGACGCCGGACTAGGAGGCGAGTCCGACCGTCCTTCGACCGTGCTGGTCGAAGTAATGCACGTGGCCGTCCCTGGGCGACATCCTCAACTGGTCGCCAGGCTTCAGTGCGGGTGTCCCGGCCAATCGCAGGGTCAAATTGCCGACTTCCGAATCCAGGTAAGCAATTGCTTCGTTGCCAAGTTTCTCCACAACTCTCACGGCGGCGCTCCATTTCCCGGTGTCGCCGACATCCAGATGTTCCGGCCGTATTCCGATCGTCTCCACACCCATCGCCTGCGCGGCGGCACCCGCGGCACCC
>NZ_JBFUFF010000206.1:0-4970 GCF_056403555.1 Rhizobium sp. P2_G2 | reverse complement strand
CCTTGAGACCACGCAGCCGGGGCACGAGCTGGAAGCCCACGAGATGGCAAAGGGCGAAACTCATATCGCTGACCCCGCCGGTATCGACATAGTGCGTTTCGATGGCGAGGTCGCTGCCATGGTAGAGCAGGCCGTCGAGGACATAGATGGCCTCGCTCGCATTGGCATTCATGGCGATGATATGGAAAGCGCCGTACTGGTCGGAGGTGAAGCGATAGAACTTCGCGCCGGGATTGGGACCATACCGGCCGTTGAGGTCGCCGATCGCCTCGGCGTGGCCGCCTGCCGGAAAATACTGGCCGTCTGAAGACGACGTAGTTCCATCGCCCCATAGACTTGCCAGAGGCAATTGCCTCTGGGCGTTGACGAGAATGGCCTGCGCGGCGGCGTAGCCTTCCTCACGAATGTGCCAGTCATGCGCCCAGGCGAGTTGGCGCATCGTGATTCCGGGGGAAACGTCCGCCATTCTGGTGAGACCGAGATTGATGCCGTCCGCCAGGATGGCGGTGAGGAGCGCAAGCTTGCTGTCGGCTGTTCGCCCGCTGCGCAGATGGGTGAAAGCGTTCGAAAATCCCGCACGGGCGTCCACCTCAAGCAAAAGGTCGGTGATACGGATCGCGGGCAGACGGCTTTCCACTTTTGGCTTCAGTGACTTTGCGATGTCTGGAAACATGGCCTTATGCGGCGTGACGCTGAACCCGGCACCGGTCAATTCGACATCATCGAGCTCGCCGGCTGAGGCCAGACGGGAGAGGTCAGCCAGCCCATCGTTCAGGATCCGGCGCTGCTGGTTGAGATAAGTTTCCACATCGGTATCGACGGCGACCGGGAGCGGCCCTTCCTCTCGGATCAACTCGAAAGTCGGCGTAGGAATGAGAAAGCTCTCGAAGGACTGGAAGCGCTTGGCGCCCTCCACCCAGACATCACCAGCATCAAGGCGGCGTTTCAGTTCGCTGAACAGGCAGAGTTCATAGGCCCTGCGATCGATCTTGCCATCCTGTAGTATGAGAGGCATCCAGCCTTTCGGCGCGAAGGATATGGGAGCGTTGTCCGGTATCGTCCGTTTCCCTGTGCGGTAGAGATCGGTGATCATGGATAGCGCCCGCAGGAGATTGGCTGCCACAGCGTGACCCCGGAATACGAGAGTCGAGAGGAACTGCGGCGCCAGTTTCCGGATTGTCGGATAGCGCTGGAGCATTTCGATCTTGCCGTCGATGACATCCGGCGCGATCAGCGTATCGACCGCTTGAACACTGGTCGCAAACGCCGGCCATTGAATGACTTGTTCGAGTGCTTTGGCGATATCCTCGCCTTTTTCCCTCGCCTCGATGATCGTATGGCAAGCTTTCGAAACGTCCTTCAGCGGTTTCTGCACCTCTCGAACCGACCGCGTGACGCGAGAGTCAGCCTGATTGTTGGCTCGTCGCGTCAGAATGCCCATGAGCTTCTTGAACATGTCGATGGCGCAGTCGGTGAGATGGCGGGAAAGGTGGAGTGCCGTGGCGGCCAGGACGGCATGCCGGCGTTCAGGGTTGAGGTCACGCAGATGCTGCGCGCTCATTCGCGTCCCCTCTGCGGCCAATTCGTCAAAGACCTTGGCAGGAATGCGCTCCATCAACATCATCGACAGGTTCAGCGACCGGAGAAAGCGAATACGCTCGGCAATCCTGTCCAGATTGGCGGCGGCGGGCGACAATGCCGGTGTTCTCGCCCAGGCGAGGACGGTCACGTTTGTCCCCTCACGCGGATCGAGAAGCTTGTCCAGATCGAATTTCTGGCCTTCAGATAGTCCGCCGGCCAAGGCCCGATGAGCGATACGAATGCCGCGCCTGATCGCCACATGAATGATAGCCTCGAGTGCCGGCCGCGCTGGCAGGAGAATTCTCCGACGTTGCAGTTCCTCCACCGCCATATCCGCCAATACATCGGCCTGGCGCAGGGTTTGCGCGGCAGGCGTCAGCCAGGCAGTGAGTGCCCGCACGTCCGAAGGCACAAACGGACGCATCTTCATTCTGTCGAAAAGTAGGGCCAGATGCTCGCGTCGTGTCTGCGGGCGCTCGAAATAACGGTCGATCTCACGGTGATCGACGCCGATCTGCCTCGCCAGAAATCGTAAGACGCCGAGCGGCAAGAGCTCGCCATCCACAAGCGGTCGGCCCGGATATCGCAGCGTGGCCAGAACACAGGCAAGACCCAACCGGTTCGATGCCTTGTTTTGTCGCATGATCAGGTCGAGATCCGAGCGGTCCAGCGTGTAATGTTTTGCGATCGCCCTTTCGTCATCCGGGATGCTCGTCGCCTGTTGCCACCATGCTTCGCTCAGTAAAGCTCTTCGCGCCATTCTCTGATCTTCCAGTTTCGTTGCGGAGAGTACAGCGAACCGGAAAATGCGTGTCCGACAAACGAACGTTTCGCGGCATCTACAGATTTTGTCCGCAAATCTTGTCATGAAACGGCAAATCGGACAATGTCCGAATTCAACGGAAAAACGGACAAATCACAGATCATGACCGCCATAGGCTATGCAAGGGTCTCTACAGGGGATCAGGATACGGCGCTGCAACTCGACGCCTTGCGCAAGGCGGGCTGCGAGAAGCTGTTCGAAGACAAGGCGTCCGGTCTGAAAACCGATCGTCCGGGGCTGACTGACGCCATCCGCTATGTTCGCGATGGCGACACGCTTACGGTCTGGAAGCTCGATCGCCTCGGCCGATCGATGAAACACCTCATCGAGACCGTCACCGAGCTGGAAGCCAAAGGCGTGGGCTTCAGATCCATCACCGAAAACATCGATACCACAACACCGGGCGGTCGCCTGGTCTTCCACCTGTTCGGCGCGTTGGCGCAATTCGAGCGCGATCTCATCAGGGAACGAACCCGTGCCGGACTGCAAGCCGCAGAGGAACGAGGCCGACGCGGCGGGCGTCAGACGGTCGTGACACCCGAGAAGCTCGCCAAGGCTCGCCAGCATCTGGCGGCCGGCCTCAACGTGCGAGAAGCTGCCGCCCGCGTGAAAATCGGCAAAACCGCGCTCTACCAAGCGCTCAAAGCCGAGAAATCAACCGCACCAAAGATCAATCGGACGTAAGTTCCGCATACGTTCTTAAAAGTCGGACAGATCCATCACTTTCGTGTCGTGACGCCAAGATCTATGCAAAGTGGGATACGCATGTGAATTCTGGTGGATGAAAATTCAGGTAGGGGAGACCTTATATTTCCGCTGTTAGCTCACCCGGCCACCAGAGCCTCCTGGAATTCGCGTACTGATCTGAAGTATGTGCCAGGCAGTGACTCGGGCTTCGCCATGCCGAATGCCCGGCCGCCCATCGTCAGCTTCATTCGTCTGGGCATCTTACCGCGCAACCAGTGCATCTGTCGTGCGAGGTCCTCTGGATCGAGGATGGCGCTTGCAAGAACGATCATATCCGCATCGACGATCTCCGCAGCCTTCGGCAATTCCAAGATCGGCATCTGAGGACCAAAATATACCGCTCTCATGCCACAGCTTTGTGAGGCAACGGCTGCGGCCAGCAGCCCAAGTTCATGAAGGTCTCCTTCCGGAGTAGCAAACACGGCGCTGCGCCTGATGACGCGCGGTCTGCCGAGCCGCAGCGCTGTAAAAAGCACAGACTTGGCCGATGCGCTGACGATATGCTCGGCCGCGATCCTCGCTGGTTCATCCAGCCAGCGTGCGCTAACCTCAGCAATAAACGGTGAAAGAAATTCGTCTGCAAATGCAGCGGGAYCCAAGCTTATCAATCCAAGTGCAACTTTGGCATCTATCTCATCTTGGTCCAGGGCCAACGCATTTTCAACGAGAGCGGCCCGTCTGAGGAGTTGCTCGTTCGATGAGGTGAGCAGTGCTTTCAGRCTGCTATCGCTGAGATGAGCTATGGTCCCGATGCGGCTGCCCTGCTCTATGCACGCTTTCAGCAGCTTCAGGCGCAGTAGCTGTTTGGCTGTGTATACACGCCGCCCAGTTTCTGTTCGAGTCGGCACAAGGGCGTTGTAGCGGCRTTCCCAAGCATAGATGGTCTGGCTTGGGATGCYCGTCAGTTCAACGACCTGTGCCAGCGTATAAAGAGTTTCAGGCAAGTGTTTCCCCATCCGCCAGTTATCAGCAGAGAACCATTCCCGGCCGAACCTTGATCGAACGCAGCGACTTCCTCTTGGTTCCTGCGCCGCCGGAGTCCCGCCTGAGGTTCCCTCAGCTCGACGTGTTCCGCCGCGCCAGGATTCGCGAGCGGCCTTTGCCGCTATGAATGCTGCCGTTGGAATAAAATCCGAACGCACAGAACGTCGCAGGGCCTGGACATCAACCTAGGGGGTGTCGTCAGTTGAGCGAAATGAACGCGGCGACGAGTTGAACGGCTCCAAGGAAGGTGCCGGCGAGCTTGTCGTATCGGGTTGCTATTGCTCTGAGCTGTTTGATATTATTGAAGAAACGTTCGATGAGATTGCGCTCGCGATAAAGCGCGAAGTCTGTTGATCTGGGCGCAATGCGATTGGCTTTTGGTGGAATCACCGGGGTGATGTGATGTGCTTTGAGATGGTCGATGAGCGCGTCGGCATCGTAGGCTTTGTCAGCCAAGAAGGCTTGAGGATCAACCTCCTCCAGAAGAGGCTCGGCCTGTGCAAGATCCGATGCCTGGCCCGGTGTCAGTGAGATCGCAACCGGATTTCCGAGCGCATCGGCGATCACATGGATCTTCGTCGTCAGTCCGCCTCGCGATCTGCCGATCGCCTGGTCCCCCCTTTTTGCGCGCCAGCACTATGCTGGTGGGCCCGTACGATGGTGGAATCCAGCATCATGTACTCATTGTCGTGATCGGTAGCCAAGTGTTTGAATATACGCTCGAAGACGCGCCGCCTTCGCACCATCGGCGCATCCGTTTGTGGACGATCTTCCAGTCTCCGAACCGCTCAGGAAGGTCGCGCCAGGGTATCCCGGCGCGATATCGATAAAGCAC
>NZ_JBFUFF010000205.1:0-5210 GCF_056403555.1 Rhizobium sp. P2_G2 | reverse complement strand
GCCATGCCCTGATTGTCATCGAGCAGTGCCTTGAGCACATGTTCGGCGGTGAATTGCGGATTGCCTTCACCGACCGCATAAGTCTGCGCGTTCTGCAGGAAACCCGATACGGGAGCTGAATCCTGATACTTCGGTCCGTGCCTTAGGGGCGGGGCGAGAAACGGAGACATTATGAATTTAGAGAAATATTCCGAACGCGTTCGCGGTTTCCTGCAGAACGCGCAGACTTATGCGGTCGGTGAAGGCAATCCGCAATTCACCGCCGAACATGTGCTCAAGGCACTGCTCGATGACAATCAGGGCATGGCTGCGTCGCTGATCGATCGCGCCGGAGGCGATTCCAAAGTCGCCCGGCTGGCGAATGACGAAGCGTTGAAGAAGCTGCCGAAGACGTCTGGCGGCAACGGCCAGCTTTCGCTTGCCCAGCCCTTGGCGCGCATCTTCAACAATGCCGAGGAACAGGCCAAGAAGGCCGGCGACAGCTTTGTCACGGTCGAACGGCTGCTGATTGCCCTGGCTTTGGAGCCGAGCGCGACCACTGCCGACTCACTGAAGAAGGCCGGCGTCAATCCGCAGGCGCTGAACCAGGTGATCAACGAGATCCGCAAGGGCCGCACGGCAAACAGCGCCAATGCGGAGGCTGGTTTTGACGCGCTGAAGAAATATGCCCGTGACCTCACTGCCGAGGCTCGCGAGGGCAGGCTCGATCCGGTGATCGGCCGGGACGACGAAATCCGCCGCACGATCCAGGTCCTTTCCCGCCGCACCAAGAACAATCCGGTGCTGATCGGTGAGCCCGGCGTCGGAAAGACCGCCATTGCCGAAGGCCTGGCGCTCCGGATCGTCAATGGCGACGTGCCGGAATCGCTGAAGGACAAGAAGCTGATGGCGCTCGATATGGGCGCCTTGATTGCCGGCGCCAAATTCCGCGGTGAATTCGAGGAGCGGCTGAAATCCGTGCTCAGCGAGGTCCAGGCGGAGAATGGCGAAGTCATCCTGTTCATCGACGAGATGCATACGCTGGTCGGCGCGGGCAAGGCGGATGGCGCTATGGATGCGTCCAACCTCTTGAAGCCGGCGCTGGCGCGTGGCGAATTGCATTGCGTGGGTGCCACGACGCTCGACGAATACCGCAAGCATGTCGAGAAGGACGCGGCACTTGCCCGGCGTTTCCAGCCGGTCTTCGTCGACGAGCCGAAGGTCGACGACACGATCTCGATCCTGCGCGGCCTCAAGGAAAAGTACGAGCAGCATCATAAGGTACGGATTTCAGACTCTGCACTGGTGGCCGCAGCCACGCTGTCCAACCGTTACATTGCCGACCGGTTCCTGCCGGACAAGGCGATCGACCTGATGGACGAGGCCGCCTCGCGGCTGCGCATGCAGGTCGATTCCAAGCCGGAAGAGCTCGACGAACTCGATCGCCGCATCATCCAGCTGAAGATCGAGCGCGAGGCGCTGAAGAAGGAAACCGACACGGCGTCCAGAGATCGGCTCGAAAAGCTCGAAGCCGACCTCGCCTCGTTCGAGGAGCAGGCGGATGCGCTGACGGCCCGCTGGCAGGCGGAAAAGCAGAAGCTCGGCCTCGCCGCGGATTTGAAGAAGATGCTCGACGACGCCCGCAACGAGTTGGCGATCGCGCAGCGCAAGGGTGAATACCAAAGGGCCGGCGAACTGGCCTATGGCACGATCCCGGCTTTGGAAAAGCAGCTCACCGACGCGGAATCGAGCGATGGCCGAGGCGCCGCCATGGTGCAGGAAGTGGTCACGCCTGACCATATCGCCCATATCGTCTCGCGCTGGACCGGCATTCCGGTCGACAAGATGCTCGAAGGCGAACGCGACAAGCTGCTGCGGATGGAAGACGAGTTGGCGAAGTCGGTCGTCGGTCAGGGTGATGCGGTTCAGGCCGTGTCGCGCGCCGTCCGCCGCGCCCGCGCCGGCCTGCAGGATCCGAACCGGCCGATCGGCTCGTTCATCTTCCTCGGCCCGACCGGTGTCGGCAAGACGGAGTTGACCAAGGCGCTGGCTCGCTTCCTGTTCGATGACGAGCAGGCGATCACGCGCATGGACATGTCGGAATATATGGAGAAGCACTCCGTTTCGCGGCTGATCGGCGCCCCTCCGGGCTATGTCGGTTATGACGAGGGCGGGGCGCTCACCGAGGCAGTTCGGCGCCGGCCCTACCAGATCGTGCTGTTCGACGAAGTCGAGAAGGCGCATCCGGATGTGTTCAACGTGCTCCTGCAGGTTCTCGATGACGGCCGCCTGACCGATGGCCAGGGCCGTACGGTGGACTTCAAGAACACCCTGATCGTCATGACCTCCAATCTCGGTGCCGAATATCTGGTCCGGCTCGCCGATGACGAGGACAGCGACAAGGTGCGCGACCAGGTGATGGATGTGGTGAAGGCGGCCTTCCGGCCGGAATTCCTCAACCGCGTCGACGAGATCATCCTGTTCCATCGCCTGCGGCGCAGCGAGATGGGCGCGATCGTCGATATTCAGCTGACGCGCCTCGCAAAGCTTTTGGCCGATCGCAAGATCGAGCTCGAACTTGGCGAAGATGCCCGCAGCTGGCTGGCCGACAAGGGCTATGATCCTGTCTATGGCGCCCGGCCGCTGAAGCGGGCGATCCAGCGCTACGTGCAGGATCCGCTGTCGGAGCGTATTCTTTCCGGCGATTTCCCGGATGGATCGCGCATCCATGTCTCGTCCGGCTCCGACCGGCTGCTGTTCAAGGCGCGCAGCACCGAGAAGCAGGCGGCGTAGGCAAGCGCTATCGAATACGAACGGCGGCCTTTGGCCGCCGGTTTCGTCTGAGCTTCAATGGTGAACTACTGGCTGGCGACCCTGGTTTCGCCCTTGTCGATCAGGTCGTCGATGCGCTTGCGCTCCTGCTCGAATTTGGCGAGCTCGTCGCCCTTCAATGCCTTGCCGGCCGGCAGGCGGATGCGCTGTGGATCGACGCGGTTGCCGTTGACGATCACCTCGTAATGCAGGTGCGGGCCGGTTGATTCGCCCGTCGTGCCGACCCAGCCGATGATCTGTCCCTGGTGGACATGGGCGCCGGGCACCACTTCCTTGGCGATCGCCGCCTGGTGATTATAGGACGTGACATAGCCGTTTGGATGCTGGATCAGCGTCTGGTTGCCATAGCCGCCCTTGTCCCAGCCGGCCTTGATGACGGTGCCGTCGCCGGCGGCGATGATCGGCGAGCCCTTCGGGGCAGCCCAGTCGACGCCGGTATGCATGCGCATATAGCCAAGGATCGGATGCCGGCGCATGCCGAAACCGGACCTGAACACCGCGCCGGGCACCGGGTTACGTATCAGGAACTGCTTCAGGCTCTTGCCGTTCTGGTCATAATAATCGACCGACATGTCGGTCTGGTCCTGGAAACGGTAGAGCTTCGTGTCGGTATCGCCGAACTTGGCGTGGATGTAGAGCAGTTCGGAATCCTTGGTCGCCTCGCCGGTCTCGTCTTCGACGGAATAGAAGGCTTCGAGCTTGTCGGTCGGTTTCAGCTGCGCCTGGAAGTCGACATTGCTGGAAAGCAGCCGGATCACATTGGCGATCATATCCTTGCTCATGCCGTAGGAAAGACTGGCGCGATAAATGCCGTCATAGACCCGTGGCAGATCGTCGTTGTCGGCAACCTGAGCGGAATTGTCATCGAAAGCGGTCTGGACGGCGGCGAGCGCCGGCGGTTCGGTGCCCGTCACCAGCTTTCCCTTGTCGTCGGCCGCCACGGTCAACTGGTGGACGCCGTGCGAATAGAGGCTGACGCGGACGATGCGCGCCTTCTCGCCTTCCTGGACGACGCCGACGCGCACCACGTCGCCTTCGGCGAGTTGGTCCTTTTGCACAGCGGACGAGAGATAATCCTCGATATCCTTGACCGGCCCCTTGGCATAACCGGCGGCGACCAGCACCGAGCTTAGCGTTGCCGCCGTCCGCACGGGAATGACATCATCGGCATATTCCGGCGTTTTCTGCGTCACGAAGCTCGGCATAGCGACCGTGGTGTTCTCTTCGACCACCTTGGCCGAGAGCTTGCCCAGAACGTCGATCGTGTCGGTGTCGGAAGCGAAGCGCTGCGGGTCGACATAGGAGAGCGTCGCGACCTGGCTGTCGTCGGAGGTCAGAAGCGATCCGTTGGTTCGGACATTCTCCTCGACCTCGTCATAGGTCATCGATGGTCCAAGCGGGAAGGGGGAGGTGGTCGCTGGGAAATCGATCACCTTCAACGACACCTCCGATTCGACGTCGGAGCCGTAGAAGACGGGGGAGGGGGCTGCGGCGCCCGGCTTGTCGGCCTCGGAGGAGACGATATTCAGCGGGTCGAAGGCCGGATAATCGGTTTCACTCGAATAGTTGGCGGCGAGCGCCATCTTCACCAGAGCAAAGGGCTGCTTGCGCACCACCTGCTTGTCGCCATCGGCGACGACAGTCGGCACATCCATGACCTGCCTGTCGGACGGCTTGGCGGCGACGGTGGAGGTGATCAACCTGCCACCCTTCTGCACGGTGTCGATCGCATCATCCTTGGTATCCGCGCGGCCCATGGCGGACGCTTCGGCCGGAATGGTCAGCAGTTCGCGGCCTTCGAGCGCGGCAAACAGTGCGACACCCATGAGAATGGAACTGGTGATGCCGGTCAGGAATGTGCCTGAGAGCCAGCGCAGCGAAACCTCGCGCCGGTCAGGCGTGCGCCGTCCTTCTGCCAGGATCGGTGGCTTTTCTCCGAGTGACCGGATGATTCTCGCGTCATGCATGGATCAATTGTCCGGTCCCGAATGTCCGCCCCTCAAGAGCCGCCATGAGTGCAATATAATCGCGCGTGAGTCAAACTTGCCTGGCCGGCGCGATCCGATCCGGATGGATTCGGCTCTAAATGTGAAAAACTGGCGGCAGATCGGCAATTTTGTGCGTCGCAAACCGACCCTTTTCAAAATATCGCACCGCAACCGATTGGAAATCTCGGGCTTTCAAAAAAACTTCACAAAACTCGAAAAAAGCGTTTGACACTCTGAGGCCTCCCCCTTATAACCCGCACATCGAACGGGGCGGCGGTTGCTTCTGGCGGCCAACGAGCTCGCTCCTGCAAAACGGTTAAGACTGTGGCGCTGGAGACTAGATAGAGAGCAGACTACCAAGACATTGGTGAGCATGCTTTGACCGGGGATAGCAGGGATGTTGTTTCTGGG
>NZ_JBFUFF010000204.1:0-5230 GCF_056403555.1 Rhizobium sp. P2_G2 | reverse complement strand
GATCAACGGCCTTTACAAGGCCGAGGTCATCCATCGGCGAGGACCATGGCGCAACTTCGAAGCCGTGGAGTTCGCCACGCTTGAATGGGTGGATTGGTTCAACAATCGACGACTTCTGGAGCCCATCGGCAATATTCCACCAGCTGAAGCCGAAGAACGATACTACGCCATGCTGGACGAACCAGCCGTGGCCGCATAACTTAAACCAAACGGTCTCCGGCAAAGCCGGGGCGGTTCAATGTGGTTCATCGGGGAGCCGGAACTGCTGATCCCAACCGCCTTAAAGGCGGGCCTTCCTGGTCGATGAACCGAGTGCAGACTACGCTGAACTGCCGAAGAATGGAAGCAGCGTCGCGGGCAATATTACGGAGTTTACGCCGGCCGGCTTATTCGCTCAAGTGCTGTAGCGTGCGCACTTGGCTATCATGGCAAGCGATGCGCTATCCTTCGAACCTGCAAGAGCTCCATAAGGTCTTGGCAGTATTGCCCTCGTCCGAGTGATACTTTTCGTAGGGAAAGCTGGAATAGCAAACACATTGCAGAAGTGCGGCAATCCACGGCTCGCTTTGGCTCAACAGATCGCCCGCGTCTCCAAATGTCGGCGCATCGATCTTTGACGGCTGCTTATCTGAAAGCGAGTGCGCAAGGTGGTTGTTTCTAAATTCCCGCAACCGCGCGATCAAATCTGAATTCTCGGAAAAATCAGTCACCTCCGCCACAGTCTTTGTGAGCAAGGCATGCCGGTCCGCCGCCGTCTGTTCAATTTCCTTGTCGCTGACGTCTGTCATCCACTGACGTGCCGCGGGATCACCGGTCAGGTGCCGGTGAGCCTTTGAGTGGTCAATTTGGAGCTGCTGTTGCCGCGCGAGAATGTTTGCGTCATTTATCAGGTCGCAAACCGTTGGCAGACTGTCCCTATTGGACTTAGTGCGATCCCACAGCCGACAGACGTCCAAAACCAGCGCCCCCACGAGGGTGTGTTGCACGAACTGGAGGAACATTCCTTCTTTCGTTGCTGGAATTTTTGCATCAAAGTCGGGGTCGAAAACGAAAAATCGGTTGTTTTCGAACACGCGGATCGCCGCCCGCGCATTGATATTGATCACATTCAGTTTTGCGACTGCGCTTGCCAGTCGCTCATCAGCAGTTAGATTGTTCGGCCAAGCCATACAGGCCTCCAGGATCGCGAGGAATACGCGATCCGTGTCCCTACATCATTTTTTGGCAGAAAGCTCGCCCATGGGCTTCAAAACCACTTCAAATTTGATCCTGTTTGCGAGCGACCATCGCCTTGAGCGCAGAGATGACCTTCGCGGCCTTTTTGTTGTCAACGAAGCGCAACGATGAGACCTTCTGAAAGCGGTCCAACCATTTGTTCAGTTCGCCGTCGTCGTCATCCGGCTTGCCGCTAAAGCGATACCAGAGCGACCGGATGAGATCGATTTGGGGCGGCGTCGCCATGGTCGGACGATAGCCGTAGGTCCGGAGCGTCCAGGACGAACGGAAACCGCACGCGGTAAGGTGCTTCATCACCATATAGAAGCCCTTCGCGTCGAGATCGGCTGCACTCTCGACGCGGCCATGTCGCAGAAGGATCGCTCGATAGCTATCGTCATCAAGGGCGAGTTCCTTCTTGGCGACATGAAGCAAGGCGATTTGCTTCTTGGAAATCGACCCAGGCGACGGAATATCAGTTTCTGGTTGTCTCAGTTTACGCATGACGAATTGTCCTTATGGCGTGGATCACGGTGATTTGCCGGCGGATTTGCGAGACTTGCGTCTCAAGCCGGCTTAATTCCTCGGCAAGCTCATCGTTGCCAAAAGAATTCAACTGATCGGCGTTCATCGGCTGGAGAGCAGCTTCCAAGCGCTCATTCAGCTTTTGCAGCCTGTCGACATCATGGGTGGGCCAGACGCGCTGAATGCCATGATCCGCCAACCGGTCCAGCAACTTCGAAATCTGCCATTCTATCCGGCTCTGTTCGGCAAGCCGCTCCAGCGCCGTCATTTCCGAAGGCAATGCCGTGGGGATAAGAGACAAGAAATCCCTGCCCTCTTGCTCGCGGATGCGTCGCTTTTCGCGTTCGTTGATGACTTCGGCAATGAGGTAGGCCTCTTGCATGTAGCGGAATGCCAGCGTCGTTGCGTCTGCGGTCAGTTCCGTGATTTCGGCCTGGTCGACGGCTCCGACATCGCTCGCAATCTGGGCCTCGGTAATGGCGCGCCATACGCGAGTGATCGCCTCGCGCAAGTCGGTCTCAAAGCTGTCCAAACTGCGAAACAGGTCTGAATGGTCTTTAATGCGATCGCAATCGCGGTCCAAGGGTGTTTGCGATCCGAAGAACGGGCCGGATTTGGCACCGAGATACGGGCCATTGTGACCGAGGGGACGCGGCAAAGGCCGCAGGTTCAACCTGTCTTGCGGAGAACCGTGAAGGGTCTTTTCCACGAGCCGGGGAGTTGATGTTTCTTTATGCGTATCAAGCATCTGGCACCTCATTTGCACAGGGGAAGGATGCGCAACACGGGACAAATGCGCAGTGGGAACATCGAAACAATGGCTGTCAGGCCGCTTCGGGCCGGAGCAGCCTCAAGGCGTCGTGTTTTGGATTTAGGGTCCGCAGCGCGCCTTCAAGATGATTTTTCCGGATACCTGTCGTGCCGCCCGAAAGGCGCTTAGCGGCCTCCAGTAGGTGCGTCAGATCGCGTAGGTTGGTTCGCATGCCAAAGTTTGCCAGGGCGTCATATGCTTCCTTGCCTTCGACATTGAACGTGCTGCCGATCAGTTCGCAGTCCTTCTTACTCGGACCCGGCAGCATCCGGCGCATGGTGATCCGGCTTTCGATCTGGTCCCAGGTGCCGGCATCCTGCTTCTTCCCGGCAAGGCGTTCCGCGTTGCCTGCGACGATGAGGCCGACTTCACATTTTTCCTGAATACGAAGAAGTTCCCGGAAAGCCGTAGGCTCCAGTGTCTGGACCTCATCGACTGCGAGGAAAGCCGGTTCCATGACCCACTGTCCCTCAGCACTACTGTATCGTTGGACAGGTTCGAAAGCCCGGTAGACTGCGTCCGCCAGATCACTGATGAATTTTTGTCCGTTCCATACGCCAACTGTTTTCAACAGAAGCTCGAAGAGGCCCTTCGTCGCCTTCGTCGGCCCGGAAATCTCGCAATAATATCCGCCCATTGACTGGGCGATATGCCAAAGCGCAGAGCTTTTCCCGGTGCCGGCAGCACCAACGATATGGACCGGACGGCGAAGCGCGATTGCATAATCGGCAGCGTCTCGCGCAATGGCCACAGTCGCAGTTTCCACGACGGTTTCCGGAATGTTTCCCGGTCTGTCGATCCTACCTCTCATGTTCCGTTTCCTCTTCCGAGCATTTGAGCAATCAGAGCGCTCGCCTCTTCGTTTTGCCGGCGAAGCTCTTCATCCTGTCGAATGCGCGAGTTGGCCTCGGCGGCGACCGGCAGGATTGCCCGACGCTGCGAGCTGTGATGAGTGACCGAAATCGTTCCTTGCGGATCATTGGGGGTGACCGGCAATTGCTTGCGGCCATAGCCAATGATCTCGGCCCCGACATCGATGACGGGTGCGACCTGGCGGAGATCGGTGATTGCCTTATTCCTGATGCGAGAACGGCGGGCGCTTTCCTGTGCGCCGCGTTCGTCAAGCACGTCGAATGCGCGATCCGCGACAGCGATACCTATTTCCGCCCCGTGTTCGTCGGTGACCAAGAGTTCCGCAAAGCCATGATATTTCGGGATGTGTACGAGGACCGTCCGGCCGAAGAACGACAGCAGTCCGTCACAAGTCCACGCCGCGCCGCGAACCTCGATGCCATGCTTTTTGACGACACGGGTTTCAGAGCGAGTGAAGACGGTAAGCAACCGGCTTGGCTCAAGAATTGTCGCTTTCCAACCCCGCTGCACATGCTCCTCGAAGGCTTTGGAGGGAGACCTATTCTTCAATTCGCCGCTCTGCGGTTTGTATTCATAGGCGGCCAGAAGACTAAAGACCTGATCGCAGAAGGCATCAAAGCCATGAGGATAGGGATCATGATGCTTGCCGAGCTGAGGACGCTTCGGGTTCATCGGATCATCATCGCGCCAACCCTGAATGTGCCGAAAATATTGCTGGTTCATTTGGCGAAACCAGCCTTCGACCTGTTTGGCAGCCGCATTGTAGGGCTTGGCGCGAATGATGCGGTTGCGCTCTTCCGGGCTGTGAAAGCCGATCACGTTTGCACCGAGCTTCAACGCATCTTCGAGATCGTCCGCAAAGCCGTATTCGGAACCGTTGTCTGCGTACAGGTGTTGCGGGACGCCGAACGCCGGGTGTTGGCACATGTTGACGAAAGCCGTGATAACATCTGCGTTGCGGACGCCGCCGCGGTTTTCGAACTGGATGATCTCGCAGAAGACGCGATTGGTGGCGATGTCGTGGAAAGCAATCAACTTTGGCGTCGAATAGGTGCCGTCCGGGCGCGCCACGTGCACATTGATATGATGCACGTCCATGACCACGACTTCCATCGGCTCCAGTCTCGCCGTGGTGCGGCGTATGCGCGGTTTGTTGTCCTCGCTCGCCTTTCGGTCTTTCGCGTGCCGAGCGACAGCCTTGAAGGCTCTCTCGTCATCAACGAACTTGCGCGGAATGGTGAATATCTCTGCCTCCTGCTTTTCGTTGGAAACTGAGAAGCCGTAGGCGGCGGTAATCTCCATAAGCTTTTCGGAGGTAAGCACCAGCGTCCAGGACAGCGTAGAATCGCCCTTTACCAGGCCGCGCACATATTGCTTGAGGTCGTACTCAATGCCCGCCTTGGCCTCATCATCGAACGGAACGGCATTCGTCCAAGCGCGCGAAATGAAAACCCTCTTTTCGCCTTTGTCTCTGCGAATACGGCTTGTCAGCCCATGGATGCCGTAAAGCTCGAAGTTCTCTATCCACTGATAGAGCGTGGACTTTGCCAGCCGCGTAGGCCGGCCAGTCCAGTCATGCACGGTGCGACCGTGCTGACTGTCTATTTCCGCCTTGCGCTCGGTGCTGCCCTTGGGATGCTCCAGGGCACGGCCGATGACGTCAAATCTCCAGTTGCGTTCGCGTTGGGCAAGATCGCCGAAACGAAGCTTTGAGACCGCTTCATCGGTGATTTGAAGGGCCTTCAAACGCTCCTGAAGATGCGGCGGAAGGCTGGAGACCTCAATGGTGTAGAGCTGGTGTAGAGC
>NZ_JBFUFF010000203.1:0-5347 GCF_056403555.1 Rhizobium sp. P2_G2 | reverse complement strand
GTCTACCGACATCCCCGGGGAATTGGCGGSGGTGATCGAAGACGCCGTGCAATATCAGCGCGGGGAAACCATCTTCATCGTCGGCCCAAGCGGTGCCGGGAAGTCGACATTCGTCAGTCGCTTCTTTAAGAAAGTCCTACCCTCGAACCTTCGCGACCGATGCCTGCTCCTGACTCTGAATGCGGTCGACGCACAAGGCGACAGAGACGCGTTCATGAGTTGGATGACCGAGCGCCTAATCAAACAGATCGAAGTCGCGCACTTCAAAAGCGGCACACCGACGTTCGATGAACTTCAGGGCCTATATTATGGAGAGTACGTGAAACGGTCGGTCGGAATCGACGCGCCGCTCTACCGTTCGGATCGCGAGGCCTTCAAGAGGAAGTTCAGCGACGTGCTCGACGGGCTGATCAGCAATGATCGTCCAGGCTATCTTGAACGGCTCCTCTCGGACGCGATCAGCAACCGCAAGAAGTTGCCGATCTTTGTCGTCGACAATACGGACGAATTTCCCCCGGAGTTTCGAGAGGTCGTTTACCAATACTTCCAGGCACTCAAACGAGCGTGCAGCTACGCCCTCTTGATCTTCCCGATGACCGACCAGACCGCGTGGTCCTTTATGAGGACCAAGATTTTCAACGTCTATTCGAGCAAATCGTATTTTCTGCCGACACCATCGCCCAAGGAGGTGCTCCGAAAGCGCATCGACTATCTCAAGAAGCGGTCGAGCGAGAAAAGCGGAAACCACACTCCTGCGGAATACTTCAGCACCCAAGGATTCAAGGTGAAAATCCAGGATATCGAGGCCTTCTCTGCGGCGGTCGAAGACATATTCATAAACACGGATTTCCTGACTAACCACGTGGCCTTGCTCGCCAACTACAACATCAGGAAGACTCTGGACCTGTCGCGCAGGGTGATCACCTCGTCGATATTCCGGATCGACGAGATCATTAAGTCGTATGTCGCTGGGAAAAAGGTCGCGCCTAATTACCGGAAGTTCATGCAGGCACTGCTCCAGGGCGACTACAGCTATTATCGGCCGATCGAAAACCCCTATATCTATCCGATCTTCAACGTTTCAGAGAAGATACGATATTCGCCATTGCTTGGACTCCGTCTAATGCTCCTTCTGCGACAAGCAAAGACCAAAAACCAGACGATCGAGGAGAAGCATTGGATCATCTCCGACATCGTGTCCTACTTTGATGGCGCGGGTGTCGCCGAGCCCGCGACGAAACTTGTTCTGGAGCATTTGCTGGGTTCCGACCTGATCGAACCGTTCGATCTTTCGGACCGTGAAATTCACAACTCTCAGCGCGTCGCGGTGACGAGCAAGGGTTTGGCGCATCTGGACTTGGCGCTCTTCAACGATGCATTTTTCGCCCAGATGCTCTTCACCACGCGCATGAACGACCCTGAGATCGTGACCGAATTGAGGAGCATGAAGTCCGTCGACAAACTCGGCAAGGAGGCGTGGGGCACCATGTTTAAGGTGTTCGCAGGATACTTGCTCAAAGAGGACAGCCTAACCTGTTCCATTCCTGAGATCGACCGCTACGCCGTGCAACACGAATTCGCGCGCGAGTTCGAAGCCAGATGGGTCGTCCGGAAATTGACCAGCCGATTTGCGGAACCCAGTGCCCCCGAATATGACGGCGTCGTCGAGTGGTTCGACAAGATCAAGGGTTTTGGCTTCGTCCACGTTGACGCATTGCGCGAGAATGCGTTTCTCCACGCATCCGCGCTTGAGCGGTTCGGCGTCTCACAGGTCGCCAACGGCGAGCCAATTCGGGTGACGACAACGACCGGGCCACGCGGTCTCGCTGTCCAAAACGTATTGTCGATCGGAAGTGCCCAATCAGTCGGTAGCGATGTTCTTCATGACGGTGCCATCGTCCACGTCGCGAGGGAGAGAGGGTTCGGATTCATATCTTCGCCGACACTCGATGAGGACGCGTTCTTCCATTTTTCGGCCTTCGATGAGGAGCAGCGGCCGAAGCTGCGGGAAGGCCTGAAGGTGAGATTTGGCATTATCCAAGGGAGGGACGGTCGATCGTTCCAAGTCTCGAACGTCGCCTCCGTCGGGACCTGAGCGCTTTCTCAAGGAGACCCACTAGCTGATGACCGGGATGGTGATCAGACCTCATCCTTCAGCGTTTCCTTCTATGTGATCAGGCGCGCGGAGTGCAAGCCTGTCGCCGCCGTCCACACCCAGCTCAGCGCGACCGCGAGGCGGCTTCGCGTCCCCCTCAGAAAGTAGATGTGTGCGACACACCATACCCACCACGCCAACCAGCCTTTGAGCCGGAACTTGCAGAGTTCGATTACCGCAGCGTTCGGTCCTATGGTCGCGAGGTTACCGAGATGGCGATACCGGAACGCCGCGGGCTTGGCCGCGCCAGACAGCCTCGCCTTGATGACCTTGGCGACATAGCCGCCTTGTTGCTTCGCGGCGGGGTCGCTACCTGGAACTGGTTTGCCGTCCCACGTCGTCACCTGAGCGGTGTCGCCGATCACGAAAATCTCCGGGTAACCCGGCACTGTGAGATCGCTCTCGACGATGACCCTTCCGGCCCGGTCGGCTGTCGCCCCGATCCATTGACCAGCCTTCGACGCCTGCACGCCCGCGGCCCAGACCACTGTCTTGGCGGCGACGAACTCGTCACCGATTGCGATGCCTTGGGCAGAACAATCAGTGACCGGTGCGCCGACCCGGACTTCCACGCCGATATCGGAGCGACGTGAACCTCCGCCTCCGTTGAGGCGACAGTTTGATGTCATAACGATCTCCGGTGCGGAACGGCTTCCCGATGTACATGGGGAGGTTTAGACGTCTGTCGGCAAACAGGGACGATTCGCTGAGGAGGTCGCCATGACGGTCAATCAACAACAACCAGCGAACCCACCCGATCCGTTCTTCGACATGACCTACGGAGGCGATTGGAACGCCTGCATCGGCCGTCAAGGCGACCCCGAGAACTATATCGACGGGTACATGGAGGCTGCGATCGAACTCGTGGCGGCCGTCATCGACAAGCAGCAATACGAAAAGCGCGACACGCTCGCGATGCCGATCCTCTACAACGCGCGGCACGCGGTCGAGCTCACCCTTAAATATGCCATCGACCGGCTGCACGCCGGGGGCATCCTCTCCGACCGCGCCGAAAAGAACCACGACATCGTGGCGCATTGGCAGGTCTTGAAAGACGCGCCACACGCGGACTCCCTGATGTCGAGAATTGTCGACGAGCTCAAGCCCTTCATCGACAGCCTCAGGGGCATCGACGAAGACGGTCAGGAGCTGCGGTATGCCGAGACGCAGGACGGCAAGAAGAGCCTGGAGAGCAAGTCGCTGTGCGATCTCCAGCAGGTCCGCTCCAGTCTTACCGTGATGGCGGAACTGCTGAATAGGCTCAAATACCGATCCCTCGACCTCGTGTCTGAACGACGTACTGGCACCTTCACTCCAGTGCTGTCCCGCCGGGACCTGGGTGCACTTGCCAGAGGACTTCCTCCGCGCGCGGATTGGGATAGCGACGCATTCACCGAAGCGCGCACCAAGGCGATGGACACCTATGGCCTGAGCAGCCGCCGCTTTTCCGAGGCCTTGAAGGTCATCGAGGTGCATCGCGAAATGGGCGGGATGATCGGCATCGAGTTCGAATTGGCTCATCTGACGGACGACCACGCCCGGCTGGTCATGTCGGAATGGTCGAAAATCAATCCGCCACGAGGAGAAGACGGTCTGGAGATCGATTTCTTCAAGATCGACCGGGCCAAACTCGCGGTTGACTTCCGCGCCAGGCAAGCGGTGGAGAAGACCGTCGCCGACGCACTCTCTCTGGATGAAGTCGCCGACCTCGTCACGGTCTACTATCTCGGCAGAGACCGCGTTCCGTGCGAATACTACGACAGACGGCTCGCCGAGACCATCGCGGGGCTGGGCGAGAAGCGCAGAGCTCAAGCGGTCCACGATATCATGGCGAAGACAAATCTGCTGGGACAGACCGTTCGCGGGCTCATGTCGCTCGGACGAACGAGACTTGCGGAGGAACTGAAGGGGATGAGACCCGATCTCATAGTGGCGTAGCATCACACCGTGCCGTTGCCACCAGCTCCAGCGAGCGAAAAGTCACCGACGCGAAGACGCAGCTTCTCATGCCACACCCTCGTGTCCGGTCGCTCATGTCGGCTTGTCAGCCGTGGCCGACCATTGCCTTGATTTCCAGGTACTCGCTGAGTGCGTGGTGCCCGCTTCGCGGCCGTTGCCGGATTGCTTGTAGCCACCGAACGGCGCGAGAGCGTCCCATACCGGATAGTTGATGTAAATCGACCCCGCCCGCAACTTCGCGGCGACCTTGCGTGCATGGCCGATATCTCCCGACTGCACATATGCCGCCGGGCCGTAGGGCGTGTCGTTGGCGATCCGGGTGGCATCCTGCTCTTTTTAATAGGGCAGGATGCAGAGCACCGGTCCGAAGATTTCCTTCCGGGCGACGGTCATGTCGTTCGTGACATTGGCGAAAATGGTCGGACGCACGTAATAGCGATGATCGAGGCCCTTGGGTTTGCCGGGGCTTCGGACAAGGACCTTGGCTCCTTCCTCGATCCCCTTGGCGATGAGGCCTTGAATCTTGTCGAACTGGATTCCGCTCGCGGCGGGCCCCAATAGGGTCGATGGGTCCTTGGGGTCGGACACGGTTTGCCCTTCGGCGGTTTCAGCCGCGATGCGAAGCGCTTCGCAATACTTGCCCTTTGGCACGAGCATTCTGGTCGGGGCGTCGCAAGACTGGCCGCTGTTCGAGAAACATCCGACGACGCCGTCTCGCACCGCCGCTTCGAGGTCTGCGTCGTCCAGAATGATGTTCGCCGACTTGCTGCCGAGTTCTGGGTCACGCGCTTCACGGTGTCAGCTGCCGCCTTCGCGACGCGGATGCTCACTGACCTCCTTCTCGGCGACGTTCCCTTCGATTGCGGCTCGCGTTCCAAGCCGCACATGGTCATCGTGTGCGGGGGCACGGAAACAACGGCGAGCAAGGCGACGGCAGGCTGGCTGCGCAATGCCAGGAAGACCGGGCGCGAGATCGTCGGACTGGACACCGCACCCTTAATTCTCGCGTCAGCGGGTCTCCTTGAAGGGAAGACATGCACCATGCACTGGGAGATGATCCCAGTGTTCGAGGAGCGGTTCGGGGACAAGGCGCAAGTTTCGACCGCGCTGTACGAAGAGGACAACAGGATTTTCACCTGCGCAGGGCGGACCGCAACGCTCGACCTGATGGTCTATCTTGTCGAGAGACATCACGGTGAGCAGATCGCAAGCCGTGTTTGCGAGGTGATGGTG
>NZ_JBFUFF010000202.1:0-5411 GCF_056403555.1 Rhizobium sp. P2_G2 | reverse complement strand
CTGTGAATCTGTGTGAATCCTCTGATTCGTCGAGGAGGTTTGCCATGGATTTGCAGGCGTCTATTTCGGAAGGGATTGTTTTTCTTTCGTATTTCTCAGAGCTTCCGGACAAGCGGCAAGCCCTGAAGGTGCGTTATCCGCTTGAGGAGGTTCTGCTTCTTTGCCTTGTCGCGATGATCTGCGACTGCAACTGCGTCAGCGAGATTGCCCGGTTTGGCGAAAAGCGGCTGGAACTGCTGCGTCGGTTCAGCCCGTATACCTACGGAACACCGTGTGAGGATCAACTGGGCGTCATTGTCGCAAGCCTTGACGTTCARGCGTTCCAAGCCTGTTTTGCCCGATGGGTGGCGGCGGTGACCGGTCGACCGGCTGAGGTCATCGCCATAGACGGCAAGACCTCACGCCGCTCCGGCACGAAAGGCAACAAGGACGCCCTGCATACGCTCAGCGCCTTCTCAGCGCGGCAGAAACTGGTTCTGGGACAGGTCAAGGTCTCGGAGAAATCCAATGAAATCACAGCCATCCCCATGCTTCTCGACATGCTCTCGATCGAAGGCGCGGTGGTGACGATTGATGCCATGGGCTGCCAGAAAGAGGTCGCCCGCAAAATCACCGACAAACAAGCCGACTACATTTTGGCGCTCAAGGGCAATCAGGGGCCGCTGCATGAGGATGTCAAACTGTTTGCCGCCAAACAGATCGAGCGTCACTTCGCCGATTGTTGGCATGACAGCGACCTGACCGTTGACGGCGAGCACGGTCGGATCGAGACGCGCAGCGTCCATGTGCTGAGCGATATCGGCTGGCTGGCCGACCGGCACGACTGGCCGGGTCTCGCGTCCATCGTCATGGTCGACAGCCTGCGTGAAATCCAGGGCAAAAGCCAATCCGAAACCAGGTTCTACATCACCTCGCTTTCGGCAAGTGCCGCCGATATCTCAGCCTATRTGCGCGATCACTGGGCCATCGAAAACAGCCTTCATTGGGTTCTCGACATGAGCTTCCGCGACGACGAAAGCCGCGTCCGCACCGACAATGCACCCGCTATCTTCGCCATCATGAGACACATAACCGCAAACCTGCTCAGGCTCGCCCCCGGCAAGGATTCAATCAACCTCAAGCGTAAAACCGCAAACTGGGATGACAAATACCTCCAGAACGCAATCCGCGGAAATTAACTCACCCGATTGCCCTGCTCCGCCGACGCAATGGGAAACTCTTCAGCCCTTCGGTCGCCATGGCTTTCCGGCCACGTCCTGGTCGAAGCTTTCCCACATCGTATCTATCTGGGCAATCCAGCGATCTCYAGCGCGCTGGCGAGCGATGTTGCCAGCGAAGGCTCACAGTCGACCCCCGAAAGCTGCAGGCTAATCCGAAAAGTGGGGTGAAGCTCCAGAACACGCGCGGCGGCGCTCCTGGCATCGCCCTCGCGACCGAGCTTTGCCAGTGCCGCTGCCAGCAGCATGTGCGAGATGCTGTGACGTGGATTGAGTTGCACCGCCGTGTACGCTGCTTCGGCAGCTTTCTCGAAGTGTCCGAGAGAAAGGTGTCCAAGCGTCAACGCGTGACAGGCGGACCAGGCCCATGGATCGAATGGGCTCAGGCGCAGAGCTCGCTCGCCCCAGTCGATTGCGCGTTCGGCGTCCCCAGCCCAGCCGTACATCACGCCACCGACGATATATGTGATGGCCGAAGACGGGCTGACAACGAGCGCGGCTGCCGTCGCTGCGAAAGCGGCATGGCGATCGTGGTCGTCCATACCGATCGAAAATGCGGCGAATGACAATGCAAGCGCGTCGTCCTGTCCGTGTATGATGGCGTCCCGTGCATGCCGGATCGACGCGAGGCGCTGTTCCTCTGGAAGAGCGCCACGAAGGAACAGGATGTGATGGCACATTGCCGCGAACGAATGAGCCAATGCGTAGGTGGGTTCAAGTTCCATTGCTTTAGCGAGCAGTGGCAAAGCCCGCGTCGCCTCCACCGGCATTCCACAGTAGACATCCGGTTGGGCCTGGAGGACCAGATCGTAAGCGTCAAGGCTTTCTGGCCGTTTGCGCGCGACACGTTCTCGTTCTGCCTTGCGCAGATTTGGTTCTATGGCGCTCACCACGTTAAGGGTGATCTCGTCTTGCAGATCGAAGATGTCAATGGCGGGTCGGTCGAACCGCTGCGTCCACAACAGGGTTCCGTTCTCCGCTTCGACCATCTGCACCGAAATCCGGACCTGGCCTCCGGATCGGCGCACATTGCCTTGCAGCAGGTAGCGCACGTCGAGTTCGCGTCCAACGCGCCGCAAGTCCAGCATGTCGTTGCCGTAGGTGAAACTTGACTTCGGCGAGATGACCACCAACCACTTTATTCGCGATAGGCCCGAGGCAATGTCCTCGGCGACGCCATCGGCAAAATACGCCTGCTTGTCATCGCCCGGGTCAGAGAACCGAAGCACGGCGATGGATGGCCTTGAAGGCCCAGTTTGAGATGAGGAATGCTCCACGGCTTTGTCGGGCGTCGCGCTCCCAACTGTCACATCGGGTCCGATATAGCGGTAGCCGCGCCGTGGCAAGGTCTCGATCCAGTCCGCGCCTGCTTCATCCGACAATGTGCGGCGGATCGCTGCGATCTGAACGGTYAGATTGCTGTCTTCGACRGCAAGACCTGGCCACGCGGCGTYGATCAATGCTTCTTTGCCGACTGGCGTTTCTGCCCGTTCCAGAAGCATCCGCAACAGCGCCACTGCGCGTCGCCCCAGACCCAGCCGTCACTGGCCGGCGTCCAAGCGCATTCACGGCGTCGAACTCGGGCTCGTGGCTGCGCATGCTTATGGACCACGGCTGACAGCTTGGAGGGCCGATATCCTACGACTGGTAGGAGGCCGGCGTGATCGTTACCCTGGTCATCAAGAAAGCACGTTTGACCAGTTGACGGGCTCACCTGGTAGGGGCCCGGGCGTCAGGATTGGCGAGCCTTGCGGGCAGCATAACGTCGGTCGCGTTCGGCCTTGCGGGCAGCCTCATCCTGGATGACGCGGGCGACACGGCTTTTGTCGGCGGCCTCTCGCTCTTCGATCTCTGCTCGGGCAGCGGCTTCGAGCGTGGCTTGGCGTTGCGCGACCTCGGCAAGAACGCGCTCCTGCTCCTCAATCTTCGTTCGCTCCCGCTCAGTGCGGCGCGCTTCCCTGGCGGCGGCAACGGCCTGACGCTCGGCTTGTTTGGCTGCCTGTTCTGGCGCAGCCGCATCCCTTGCGGTGCGATAGGCATCAAGAAGGGCGGCCTTGGATTTGGCGGCGGCTGTGCGGCGATCGGTGAGATCATTGTCTCTGGTGTTTTTCAAATCTTAGGCTTTCTTCGCATGTTTCCTTGCGGCCCCAGGTGTGGCTGACATGCGATCAATCAATTCTTTTGCCTTGCGTGCTTCTCGCAGCCGCAAGGTCTTTTCATCGCGCGCCTGAGCGATCGAATCAAGCGTTTCTAACGCTTGTCCCCGAGCGAAGAATTCGGTTTGCTCTCTGCCGAAGGCGATTTCGGCCTGTTGCCGTGATCTGCTGTATGTCTCTGTCATGATGTAGGTCCTGAAAACGGAGGCGCGCACGCGCCGAGCAATAATAAAACCGGACTTCTCGCTAAAGCAAACTCGACTGCCGGGGGGACTTACGCGCGATCGAACGTGAACGACGTGAGCAGTGTGGTCACGAAATTGCTCGCCTGTTCCTTAACCAGCGTCTCTGTCCAACCGTCGGTCCCGCGCAGCATGAGGCCGGTGTAAATGCTGTCGACAGCCGCCTCTTCAATTCGCTTGATATGCGCCTTGAAGCTGGCTTCGCCGCCAGTTTTGTAAATGTCGCGCACGACCATGCGCAGAATCTCTTGCATGGCGATTTGCCACGCGGTGTTGGTCGCCTGCAGTTCGTTTTTTTCCACGGTGATCTCCGGAATCTGCCGGATCCTCGACAGCCAAACGGTGATCTGCTCGCCATCTGCCTGGAATGCCACGGCAAAAAAAGGCCAGGCAAATTGCCTGACCCCTTGGTTGGTATCATGCTTTCGACAGTGCCAGTACATCCGTGGTCAAAGGAAAGCTGATGCCGAATTATGCAGACTGCAGATTGCAGGCGGACATTTTGCCCGACTTGTTGTCGCGCTCCATATCGTAGCCGATTTTCTGGCCTTCGACGATTTCCCGCATGCCCGCACGCTCGACGGCCGAGATGTGAACAAATGCGTCAGGGCCGCCATTGTCAGGTTGGATAAAGCCGAAGCCCTTGGTGGAATTGAACCATTTAACTGTGCCAGTGGTCATGATGAACCCTTTCAAGCAATATTGAACGACCGCCGCGCGAATGCGCCACGGGGTAATGATAGCGATTTTTGAAAGGAAAGTTCGTTCAAGGCGCGATGCCAATCGCGCAGCAACCAAAGCTCAGCAAGCAAATATCGATAAACTGTAAATAGCGGCAGCAAACCGCAATGTCAACCGAAAGTTTCTGCAGTTTGAGATAGGGCAGTACGACCGGCTCCAAGGTCGCCGCTTGAATGGATCGAGCAACTGCTGCCTGCACGATTAGCAATGCCTCGACATCCGGGCCCTTGAAATGATCTTCGACCGGCGCTTCAACTTCTGGGCAACGGCATTCAGACTCATGAGTACGTTCCGCTACATTGGGAGCGGTAGTTTCTCGACGGTCAACGCGCGCCTAATACGGAAAATTTGCGGCGGGCCAATCCCGGCTTTATGGCACGTATTAAGCGGTCCCCTTGCAAGCGAATGCCTAGGCAAATGCCATTCGAGCGTTGAGAAAAGCCGCTACGAACGCATGGCCAGAATGGACGATGATGCGAAGGTGTCAGATATATTGGCCGTTAACTCCGCCGGCACCCACGCACAAACCCCGCCGAAAGGCGGGTTTTACTTTGCCTATAAAATATACTCTGCACTCATACAGATAATCGGCTGCAAGAAATGGCAACCGTCAGGTTTTAAGCGTTTGGAGTTTGACTTCGTTTTCACCCAATGTTTTGTGAGTCATGGTCAAACCCCGCTTTGGCCCCGCACATTCTTCGGGAGGAGGAATGTGCCAGAGCCCCGGTTCTTTTGAACCGGGGCTGTCCATTCCAGGCTGTACTTGGAATTGGATACCGTCGCGATAGACGATAGTGGTTATTGGGACTGCCCAACCGGCGTGGTGGTCAAGGTGCGCACGATGAGGTTTCCTACTCCGGCGACTAGTACCTCTGCACAGAGGATTTGACGGTTTGGTTTGGCTGCAATGTTGGCAGGCAGTTGTGGTGGATGAGTAGTTCGACACTGCGTGCGATGCGTGGCTGCCTGCGGATCAGGCCGTTGCTTTCGAGCGTGAGCAGCATCTGGTGGACGGTTTCGAGCGTGAGCAGCATCTGGTGGACGGATGGCGGGGT
>NZ_JBFUFF010000201.1:0-5449 GCF_056403555.1 Rhizobium sp. P2_G2 | reverse complement strand
CGTCTCGGTTATGCTCACGCCGAGCGATAGCAGTCCAGGTCATCGGAAACCCCATTTTGATTTAGCACCAAAAGGGAATCACAACCTGCTGTTATCGCTCAACTACTTTTAAATCGGGCTCTTAGCGCAACGCTGCCGTGAGGTCGTGGCGGCCGCTGGCCTATAGCTTCCGTCCGTCCGGTAAGAACGGACGGAAGCTTCGGACTTAGCCACGTGACAGCATTCGATCATCGTTCACATTGATCGAGGAAGAAGCGGACCATTTCTGTTGTGGCGTCCGGCCCTCGAGGATCGGTATATGACCCGTCGGCATGTCCGCCTGACCACGCGTGGCCCGCGCCATTCACCAGCCAGTATTCCAATGCCGGCCTTCCTTTCTCGTCCGTTAGAACGGTTGTTTCAAAGGTCAGGCCGCCGGCGCAACGGCCGAGCTTGCTCGCTGCGCCACTAGGCCCAGAGGGGGTCGCCGCTGCGACGATCCGATCGGCGTTGGAAGGATGGACCGTCCGGTCGGCGTCGCCGTGAAAAACGATCGTGCGGACCTGACATGCCGGGTCTGAATCTTTCAACGTTCTCGTTCGAGAGGCGAGACTGCCGTCCCCACGCATAGCCGCGAAAGCCGAAACGACGTCGTGGGCCGATCCGCAGGCCAGCCCGGAATGGATCCCTACGGCTGCATAGAGATCAGGATAGGCCTCCGCCATCACCGCCGCCATCGCTCCACCGGCAGACAGGCCCGCAACAAAGATCTGGCTGCGATCGAGTTCGAACTCCCGAATGATCTCTTCCGTGATGCCGGCAATGATCGCAGGCTCGCCAGCACCGCGTTTCTGATCCGATGGCCGGAACCAGTTCCAGCAGGATGATGCGTTGTTCGCCGCCGTCTGGCTGGGATAGGCCACCATCAGGCCATTTGCTTCGGCGGTGGCGTTCATGCTGGTTCCAGTCGCGAAGTCGTCTGGATCCTGCTTGCAACCATGCAGCATGACGACGAGACCTCGCGGCGCCGAGGCAGGAACGTAGAGCTTGTAGCTTCGCGTGCCTGCCGTACACGTGAACGAGCGTGCCAGATATTGTGCGCCATCCGCGATTGGAGGCGTGGGGGAGCGTCGCCTCATGCCGGGAATGCTGCCGTCTGAAAATGATGAGAGCTTCCCGGCCATCGAGCGTCCTTCACTAAGGATCCTGAGCGTGTCTCCCAGCGGTCGTCGCACCCGCGGCGATCGTCGGAAACTATCCGTCTCGGCGAACGTGGATTCCGGGTTTGCCGAAGGTTCAATGACCTGGGCGGCGGGATCTACCGGAAATGGCTTCGGACGTGATTTCGCAGTTGGTGGGATGATGTCGGGAACCGCCGGTCCGGCCTCGCCTGAGACCGTTCGACCGGCGAGAGCGTCCTGGATCAAACCGGTGGCTTCCGAGGGGTTGGAGGCACGCGTGAAGAGCGTTGCCCGGCGCATCGCCGCAGCAAATTCATCGTTCATAGGGAATATCCTTGTTTAAGGTGCAATCACTTATCGGATGCGCTCTGCGAGCGCGGATTTCAGTTCCGTGCTCGCCTGAAGCGCGCCGAGCACGGTGATGGATTCGATCGTCGCAAGGGCGAGGTCGGGCGTTACATCCGGGGCGATACGGGCGAGGCCCACCACCTTGATGTGCAATCTTTCTCCGGCAGCCTTGACGGACTCTAAGTCGGCTTTGCTGTAGTCGCGCAGTCCAAGTTCGAGCGTGTGACGGACGATCGACTGCTTTACCGCCTCGCCCTCAATGCCAAGCTGGTTTCGGATCGCCGTGCGGATGAAATCGCTGCGATTTGAGTAGAATCCTTCCTGAACGAGGAGGTCGATGCGACCCAGATCGACATAGCCGAGATTAATTGTAATCTTCTCCGATTCAGTCCCCTTGTCGGGAAGCCTGCGTATATTGCCCAAGCTCATTCTCCATCCACATGGATGGTATATGGAGGGTGAAGTCCGATATTCAAGAGCCGCAGTTTCGCCGTTGCACCGTTTACGGAGGGCGATACCGCGCGATCCGCTTGCGTGAACCGCAGTTGCCGAAGCTGAAAGGAGCTCCCAGCGTACTTGCCATCCCGTGTGAGCGCCTTGCCCGAACAAAGAGGGAACATGCAGTTTTAATGGCGGTATCTACAATCCAATCACAAGGCCCCCAAAAGCAGTGAAACCACTGGCCTCCCAAGGCGTTCTGCTCCTGTGACATAGCCTTGGTGCGCGGATCGTTAATTGCATTGTCGTAGGTGATCGGGCATCGCAATAATCGGTTTTTTGCCACGATGCCTTTCAAGCACAACGCGTCCCGCCGCCATCGTATCGGCAAGATGAAGTTCAGGGTCACGAACTGGGCGGAATACGAGGCAGGTCTTCGTCGGCGTGGCAGCCTGACCCTGTGGATGACGCCGGAGGCACTGTCGTCCTAGCTGGCGCCGAAGCGCACGACCCGCGGTGGCCAGCCGCGCTACTCCGATCTGGCGATCGAGACCGCTCTGACGCTGGGAATGGTGTTCGGCCTGCGGCTGCGGCAGACGGAGGGCTTTGTGATGTCGGTGCTGAAGCTGATGGGGCTAGATCTGGCCGTTCCCGATCATACGACCCTAAGCCGTCGGGCAAGTAAGCCGAGAGTGCAGAAGAAGCAGCACGATGATCGCATCCCAGAGAAAGGTCCTATCCACGTCCTCATCGATAGCACCGGGTTGCAAGTCTACGGCGCGGGCCAATGGCTTGAGGAAAGGCATGGCGCCAAATCTCGTCGGGGCTGGCGCAAACTGCACCTGGCGCTGGATGCCGACAGCGGCGAGATCATCGCACATGTCATGACGAACCAGGATGCCGGTGACGCTTCCCAGGTAGAGCCGCTGCTTGATCAGATCGACACGCCGATCGGGCAGTTCACGGCAGATGGCGCCTATGATGGCTATACGACCTATGGCGCCGTTACCAATCACAGTCATGACGCGGCGGTGATCATTCCGCCACGCGCCAATGCGGTGGATCGCAAGGACGCCGATCCCTCCAGTCAACGAGCCCGTCATATAGCCGCGATCAACGCCGATGGCCGGATGAAGTGGCAGGCCGCGACCGGCTACGGGAAACGATCTCTCGCGGAGACAGCGATCGGTCGCTACAAATCGATCATCGGACGGCGGCTACGGGCACGCTCATTCGCCGCACAGAAGACGGAAATCGCCCTCGGCTGCGCCGTCCTCAATCGCATGCTGGGATGCGCACGTCCTAAATCCGTCCGGTGCAGAAAAGCTACCGCATAGCCGCAGCACACAAGACCGAAATCAGCTCACACTACGACCGCTGCACCAGCGCCACAGAGCGCGTCAAAATGGGGTGCCGAACCGTGAGGGATGCCGTCTCCGGCCGTCCTTGAATCTGACGAGGTCCCGGGGCGACGCCAAATTGCCATGCAATTACGATGTTTTGACGAACTGGAAACGCGAGTAGCGACGTCCCCGACGAGCGGCTACTCATATCGCTATTCGCAAACGGATCCAACGGAGAGATGAAGCCCATGTCAAACGAGCAAGTACGCTGGCTCTTGAAGGTCATCCAGCCTGAGCGCACCCTGGCCTCCCTTCCCGGAGGCGCCAGCCTCGGCCAAGAGGCTCATGCCGCGCTACTCGGCCTCCCGGTCGAGATTTACGCGGCCGAACTTGGCCGCATGCAACAGGAGGCCTCGAAAGCAGCCGGCGCGTTGCTTGCTGACCAGGCCGTGGCATCGATGGTCGATCGCCTTCCCCTGCGGAAGGGGGACAAGGTCGTGGTGTTCGGTGACAGCTTGACGTCCGAACCCCAGTCCTGGGCGGTGATACTGAGGGAAATGCTGGCGATGCGCCGCGATAGCGACGGGATTTCGTTGACCGTGAGCGCCGTCGCCGCCGAAACGACCACGCACGCTCTCGTGCGGGCCGGTCAGATCGCCAATTTCCGGCCCGACTGGATCCTCTTCCTCTTAGGCACGAACGACGCACGAACGCAGGGCGCGCATCCCACCAAGACGCTCGTGCACCACGAGGAGACCGCGCGCAACATTGCGGAGCTGCGCCAGCGCGTTTCCAAAGAGACCACGGCGAAGTGCGTCTGGATCACCCCGCCCGCGGTCAACGAGGCGCTGGTCGCGGCGCATGAGGGCTTGGCCAGGTTCGGGGTTCGGTTCCGCAATCAAGACCTGGAGCGAGTCGCCGGGATCGTCCGCGATGGCGACGGGCCGGTTATCGACGCCTTCTCCAGCTTGGGGAATCCGCCTCCTTCCGACCTGCTCATGGGCGACGGTCTGCATTTCACGCTGCCGGGCCAGAAGCGTCTAGCACTCGAAGTGATCCGTGGCTGGAGCGCGCTCAAATGAAATACCTCGTCATCGGCGCGACGGGAAACATCGGCTCCCGGGTCGCTCAGCGCCTCGTAGATTCTGGAGCCTGCCCGTCCGTTTTCGTGCGCAGCGCGAAGAGGGCCAGAGCCCTTTTCGGTGACCATGTAGATATCCATACCGGAGACCTTGAAAAGCCAGGTCCCTCGCTGGCGGCGGACTGGCTGGGGTCGACGGGGTGTTCCTCGTGACGGATGGATGGGATCTCGAGACGCGAGATCGCGCGGTCTCCTTCGCTGCCCGCCACGCTGGCGTACGGCATGTGGTCAAGCTCTCTACACTGGACGTGCGAACCGGGATCGGCACCGGTCCGTGGCACGCACGCGGCGAGGAAGCCGTTCGGCAAAGCGGGGTGGCATTCACATTCATTCAGGCAGCCGGGTTCATGTCCAACGCGCTCGGTTGGTCGGAATCCATCCGCCGAGACGGCTTGCTGCGCTCGTCCACGGGTGGAGGCAAGATCGCGTTCATCCATCCAGACGACATAGCCGCCGTCGCCACCGCCGCCCTGACCACGCGCGACCACGACGGAGAGGCACTGGTGATCACCGGTCGTGAGGCGCTGTCGTATGGGGAGATGGCGGCCGCGATCGGCAGAGCCATCGGCAGACCTGTCGGCTTCGAGGAAATATCCGACCAACAGGCGTATGACCGCGTGGTCCAATGGGCCGGGAAAGGCCCCTATGTCGATGCCCTCGTGGACATCTGGCGTGCTGTGCGCGAGGGCCAGCTTGAAACCGTGACGGACGGGGTGAAGCGGGTGACGGGGCGGGAACCAATCCCGTTCGCGCAATGGGCCGCTGAGAACGTCGCGTCGTTTCAATCGTGTTTCGCTGCGCTACCCTGAAAGGAATTTACGTAGACCAGTACGGTGCGAATTGCCTCGCTCGTGGCGCCATCACGCGAGAGGGTGGCACGCGCCTGGTGGGCCGTTCCGTGGACGAGCGATTCCACCATGCGTGGAAGGACAAAAAGCATTCGCTCCGTCTCGTCGAGGCTGTACCGATCCTGATCGGCACGTGACAGTGCTCGACCGAACGTGTCATGCGTGTCATGC
>NZ_JBFUFF010000200.1:0-5492 GCF_056403555.1 Rhizobium sp. P2_G2 | reverse complement strand
CTCTTGGGGAACGCAGGCGTGCAGCGAGGCTGCCTCCAGCCCGGAAATGGTGGCGAGATCGGCGCCCGTCGGGTTCTGCTGCACACGGGTGAACAGACCCTCGATAGACTCGCTGTGCCCAAGCCAGCCGGCGACGTAGCCGCTCACCAGATTGCGGTTAGTGCTGCAGTCGGTGTGGATGTCGTTGCCTGTGAAAAACTCGGCAAAGCTCTGCGAAGGGGATGACGCCAAAATACACGACAATGCCGCAACGGCGGCAATTCCTCCCTGACGCATGCTTGCTCCTTGAGATGGCTTGATAGCAAAACTGGCAGAAGTCGCGGTGAGGTGCAAGGCCAGCCTCTCGGGCGTCTGGCGCGGCGTCTCGCCCGCCGTCGCCGGAGATTCGCCCGCCGGCCGTCATCATCACCAGTCAGCCGAGGACGGAATTACGACACCTTGCGTTGTTCAAGCGGGTGGTATCCGCCCAGATAATGCGGCAGCGTCACGATGTCGCTTTTCGGCACCGGCCGGCTGTAGAGAAAGCCTTGTGCGGCGGGGCAGCCGTTGGCCAGGAGAAAGCTTGCCTGCTCGGCTGTTTCGATGCCTTCGGCGACGACGCTTTGCCCGAGGCAGCGTGCGATGGAGAGGATCGCCTTGACGAGCTCCGCGCAGCGCTTGTCGCTGCTGCTGATGAATGACCGGTCGATTTTCAACGTATCGATCGGATAGCGCGCCAGATAGCTCAGCGCTGAATAGCCTGTGCCGAAATCATCGATGGCAATCGAAATTCCCATGGATCGAAACTCGCAAAGCGCCTCGAGGGTTTCGTTCTTGTCGCCGAGAAGCAGGCTCTCGGTAATTTCGAGTTCAATCCATTCCGGCCGGCAGGCGGTCTCGTCGAGAATCGCGGCGACCGTCTCGACCAGGTCGGCGCGCTGAAACTGTTTGGAGGAGAGATTGATCGCCACCTTGTGCCGTGGCCGGCCGGCGGCGTTGAGCTCGGCAGCGGTCTGGCAGGCCTCACGCAGCACCCAGCGACCCAGTTCCACGATCAGCCCGGTTTCTTCGGCAACCGGAATGAACAGGGCCGGAGAAACCATGCCGAACTGCTCATGACGCCACCTCAACAGGGCCTCCGAGCCGATCACCTTGCCGTCATCCAGCAACACCTTGGGCTGGTAGTGCAATTCCAGCGCGCCGCGCTCGATGGCCCGGCGCAATTCCGATCCCAGCATCAGGCGCTCCTGGGCGCCGGCCGTCAGGTCTTTCGAATAGAATTGGAAGCTCCCGCGCTCCTGCCGCTTTGCCGAATACATCGCGGAATCGGCATATTTGACCAGATCGTTGGCATCAGTGCTGTCGTCGGGATGGAGTGCGATCCCGATGCTGCAGGAGACGAACAGTTCCGTCCCGTCCAGCAGGAAGGGCGCGTTGAATGCGTCGAGCATCTTCTGGGCGATGTCGGCCAAATCCCGCTTTTCAAGCACATCCGGCAGAAGGATTGCGAACTCGTCGCCGCTGATGCGCGCCACGGTGTCGGCACGCCGCACGCTGTCCCGCAGTCTTCCGGCCGCCTGGCAAAGCAGTTCGTCCCCGATGGGATGTCCCATCGTGTCGTTGATGGTTTTGAAATGATCGAGATCGATCATCATGACGCCCGCGCGCCTGCGGTCCTGTGCACTGGCGGCCAGGAAATGGTCCAGGCGCTCGCCGAACAGGGCTCGATTTGGCAGCGAGGTCAGAGAATCGTAAAACGCCATCCGGTGAATCTTCTCGCGAGAGGCGTTCAGTTCCGTGATGTCGCGCGCCACGCCGAGAACCCCCGTCACCTTCCCCTCGGCGTCGATGATCGGGACTTTTCGGGTTTCGAGGAGAATGCGCTGGCCGCTGCCATCATGCGTCACCCATTCCTCATTGATCAGGACACGTCCGGCGTGAACGGCCGCCAGGTCCTTTTCACGGAAAAACCGGGCCAGATCGGCATCGAACAGATCGAAGTCTGTCTTGCCGACGATCTCGGCTTCCGATTTGCCGACCATCAGCCCGAAGGCGTGATTGCAAAGCAGATAAACACCATCGACATCCTTCAACCAGACCCTGTCGGGAATGGTTTGCAGCACCGTGAGGAGACGTGTTCGCGCTTCATCTCCGACATGCTGCGCCTCCTTCCTGTCGGTAATATCGCGTGACAGCGCAAGAAATGTCGTGCTGGATGGTTTGCTGCCCGGTTTTTTTGCAAGATAGTGCTCGAACCAGCGGGTTTCCCCGTTGGCCTGCTTGACGCGTATCGTGTGGCCGCTGCTGGCCCCTTTTTCATCAGCCTCCCTGATGGCCTGATATGCAATCGCGGCCTCCTCAGGCGGCAGCACGTCGCTGACCGTCTTGCCGAGCAGATGCTCTTCGGTTGCAGCGAGCGCTTCCGGATGCTTCGTCCATACCTGCAGGTATCGGCCATTGCCATCGAGTTCGAACAGGATGTCGGGGAGGACGGCAATGATCCCCTCCGCAAATTCAAGCGCTTCCGTGAGCCTCTGTTCGATAGGACCGTGCTTTGCCCTGCCGGCGATCCTGCTGGCATGTAAAGCCGCTTTGGCTGGCATGGGCGTGCCATCCAGCTGCGAGGAAATGGGGTATTCCTTGCCTGAAGGCTGCTTCATGAAGGTCCTCCGGACTGCAGCGGCGGCCAGGCGTTTCATGCACCCAGCCTCATTCCAATGTTTGGGAAGCACCGCACAAGTCATTCGGCGGGTCTGGAGGCTTGGTTCGCGCCGCCGATATCCGAACGTCGAGGCAACAAGCGTTTAAGAGTATTAGTCTCTGGGAAGCTTAACAAAATACCCTGTTTTCAAGCGCAAATCGTTCTTTTTTTGCGTGATAGGGATCAGATATCGGAAAATGGACAGTCACTTTCGGTTTCCGAGACAGCGAAATGGCTGTCTGTTGGAGGGCCGGGAATTGCCGATTCCAGGCCGGTATGACGGGGCTGGCCTTGCTCGATGTGACGTCCCGCCATTTTCGACGCGATCACAATAACATATGCCGTTTCGCCCATTCCAGCGGATGTCGCCTTGCTGCAGATCTGGCCTTGAGCGCGGACGTAGAGCGAGCCTATGTCGGCCACATCGAGCGTGGTTTGAAGAACCCTACTATTCTAACTTTAGCCATCTGCATGTCCGGCTGCTGCGGCGTGCTCCATCGCGTAACCCGACTAATTTCTGAAAGCCGAGGCCGTCATCATGCTTGATCGCGATCAGCGTGACACAAACTTGACGCAAAGAGCCGCCCAATCGGATATCTAGTAAAATCGCGAAAAAGACCGGCAGGAGCCAATTCTAAGTGGAGTGCTTTCCGTACCGGCATCAGCTTGGCTTCAATCCCCTTCGAACGCCGTCCTCAGTATTTCCGCCTGCTTATTAGGCATCAGGGTTAGGCGATCGAGGATCAAAGCCCTGATGGAACCCCAGTCGAGGGTCATCGCCTTGGAAACCAGAGCCAGTTCGCGAACAACAGGGTCAAGCAGATGTTGGGCCCTGATCGTGACCAGTACAGATGGCGGGGGATCATCGTCCTTTGCGATGACGCAAGCGCGGATCGTGGCCGCTTGGCGCTGCATAAAAATCGCGCAACGGTGGCTCTCCTCAACCTCAGTGCGTTTGATCCTATAGAACGAGTGATCATCCTGCTTTGGCTGCGGCAGCAATGCCGAGAGCTCGGGAAAAGCCCAACTGTCCAAGCTTGGCGGCTCAGGCTTTTTGAGCGCCCAGTCGTTGAAGCGTTTGAGGTCATGCGGGCTGAAAAAGCGGGCGTTGCCGCGAATTTCCATGTCTACGCAAATGTTCCGGTCGGGTGCCTCGCCCTCGTTCTCAAGCGCAATTTCCAGCAAATGGAAGCGGCTCAGCCTACCAATCCTGTTCCTCATCTCGTCTTCCGTTATCCGGTCGAAATGCGTCCGAAACTCATGTAGTTTTTCAGCCCATGCATCGAGCTCAGTCTCGCCAATGCCGCTCCACAGTGGGTTCGCCGCGAAGCCGTAGTCAGGTCCACGTCTACCAAATTTCCTCACGAGGTCCGACCGGGTGGGAAGATTGATACGATCTGTCAAGCGCGCGCGCATTTCGTCTTGGAATGCCGCGTAATCGAAGTCGCCCGCGAAGCTTATCATTCCGCCGCCACATCCGTCTGCGGCAACGTCCTTCAACGCCACTTTGGGGCGAGCGCCTACAATCCGCTCCAGTTCCCTCGTCCGCTCACGGAGGGCGCGGGTGGTTTCATCCTCTGGCACCGAGCGATCCGCAGTCCATTGGTCTGGCCGCAGAGCAGACATGCCTGCACGTTTGGCTGCTCGGATTGGACTGGCATCGTTTGCTACGACAATAAGTGAGCCCCATGTCTGCGCTGCAAAATTATATTGGGCAACGATAAGCTCATCAGGGTCGGCGAGATCGAATTGCTCGCTGTCGAGTACGGAGTTTTGAGGTCGGTCGAGGAGAACGCACCTTACTGGTATCTCGCTGTCGTCGAACGAGACCTCATATCCCATATCCTCCGCAGCGCGCACCACCGTCTGGAATTCCTTGGCGCGCTTGCGAACGTATCCAGCGCCATAATCCTTATGATGATCCATCTCGCTCTGGACTTTCGCAGAAACCAAAACGGTGACGGAGGCGGCGTCCGGAAACAGAGCCTTCCAGTCGAGCCGCCTGAAATTCCCAAAATTGATAAGGATGTTGGTGTCAACACCAACCGTCTTATTGGAGGAATTAGGTGCACTTTCTGTCATACACAATCATACCATAGGTAGGCTGCTAGCTCATTGGCCATGCGGAAAGTCATTGGTTGCTCCGCATTCCTGCATGCTATCAAGCGGACATTGGCTCGTCGCCTTGGCGTCGACAAGCCAATGTCCGCAATAAGCCAGCGATCGTCAACCGCTCTGCCGCTACGCATCAGCGGCGAAGAAAATATCCCGCACCTGATCAACGCGGTCGCGTTCGACAGGATGACGGTCTTCGTCCCGAAGGACATGGTCAACCCTTAACCGAGGCGCTTCAAAAGTCCGCTTTCGCCAAGAGGCGAGCGGGCTTTTCTGTCTGGTTGGTTGCTCCCAAACGATTGACAAAGGATTTTGAAGCCGAAAGAGCTATTGGATGCGGGGGCAATTAAGCAGGCCGAATTCGAGCTGTTGAAGGCCGAGGCGATGAAAGGACTGCCTTAATCGGAGCGGGGCAAGCGAATGATTTTGAGCGGGATTTTCTGGGATCAAAATGACCTGCCACTGAACTTTCATCCAGTGGCGATTAGAGCCTCGGCGGTTCTGGATACGCCACTTGGCGCGGTGGTAGCAACCGGCGGAAACGCGAAGCTTTCATCTTGCGCAGCGTTGGAGCCGGTTGCGGCGAGGGTCCCGGCGTAATCCGCCGGGGTCAGATATCCGAGCGATGAGTGTGGCCGGAATTGGTTGTAGTCTTCGATCCATTCGGCAATAGCGCTTCGGGCGTGATCGAGGCCGA
>NZ_JBFUFF010000199.1:0-5546 GCF_056403555.1 Rhizobium sp. P2_G2 | reverse complement strand
GCGTTGATCAATGCTTCTTTGCCGACTGGCGTTTCTGCCCGTTCCAGAAGCATCCGCAACAGCGCCACTGCGCGTCGCCCCAGACCCAGCGGCTCGTCTCGGCAGAACAGGATTTCGGCGTCCGTGTCGAGGCGAAACGCGCCGAATGCGAGGATCGTCGCCATCACCGGAGGAAACAGCATTCGCAGAAATTTTGCAACAATTTCGCAATTGCCTCGCGACTTCATGGCCGACGTTCTTCATCCTCGTCGCCAGTGATCCGTGGATAGACAAAGGAGGAAGACATGAGTGTCAGAGCTGTTGTCCGCATGCCTGAAGAAGGCAAGGAACTGAGTTTGGCCGGAAAGCCTCTGCGTTTCCTGGTGACCGGCGACGACACGAAACACACCTCGATGTTCGATTGGACATTGCCGTCGGGCTTTTCGACCGGTCTCCACGTCCATCGCGTTCAAGAAGAGACATTCTTCGTGCTGGAAGGGGAATGCGAATGGCAAATCGGCGACCGAAAGATCGTCGCCACGCCTGGGACATACGTGTTCATACCGCCGGGCGTGTCGCACAACATCGGCAACAGCAGCGGCAAGACGGCGCGCATGATCATGACCGTCTCGCCGCCGGGGCACGAACACTATTTCGAAGAGCTGGTGAAGCTCGTTGCGCAAAGCAGCCCTCCGGATGCAGAAGCCATCGCCGCGCTGCGAGAGCGTTATGATACAACACAGCTGTCGCAGCTCCGCAATAGAGTACGCAAGCGTTGAGGCTCGCCCGCGCCTGCGGTCATCTCAGCCCCGCAGGCGACTATTTTCTTAAAACCGTCATCGAGGCCGTTATCGAGGAGCGCCTCTTCGGCGGCTGGACTCGCAGGGCGTTGATGGATCCTGCAGCGAATGGCGACCCGTACGCTTTCGGGTTCGTCGAAGTCGAAGGGATTAAAAGGAGGAGGCTGGTGCAATAGCCCATCCGCGTTTACGGACGCGATATGCTGTCATCATACAGTTTGCGCCACAAATCGACCGGGAGGCTCGCTGCGTCTTCGAGTCGGGTATCCTAATTATCTCAATAGCTTCGGGTTTGCATTGTTAGTGTGAGCACCGAACCGCAGTTCGATTCCCATCAACTGCAATAAATTGCGAGTTGACATTATGACGCAAGATTAGCAGCCGTTGGCTACTGCTCTTCAGGCCTTTGTGCAGTCGGTTATCTTGCGACGCGGCGCGGAGCAGCCGACGATGCCCAGCGTTCTGCACCAGGGGGATGGGCGGCCCGCCGCGTATCGGCGTGCATCTGCGTATCGTCCAATTGGAACTGATTGACCAGGTCGCGCAAGCGGCTTGCCTCGGAGGCCAGTGTCGCCGCCGCGGCTGTCGATTGCTCGACCATGGCGGCATTCTGCTGGGTTGCCTGGTCCATCTGGTTGACCGCGGTGTTGATTTCGGCAAGCCCGGTGGATTGTTCCCGCGCCGAGGTGGAGATGGCATCCATGACCTGGTTGATCTGGGCGACATAGTCGCCGATCGATTTCAGCGACAGGCCGGTTTCGAGGACCAGTTTCACGCCGTTTTCGACTTCGGTCGACGATTTCTGGATAAGCCCCTTGATCTCCTTGGCGGCCTGGGCAGCACGTTGGGCCAGTTCGCGCACTTCCTGTGCCACGACGGCGAAGCCCTTGCCGGCTTCGCCAGCACGGGCCGCCTCGACACCGGCGTTCAGCGCCAGGAGATTGGTCTGGAAGGCGATCTCGTCGATGACGCCGATGATGTTGGAAATCTGCTGCGAGCTTTCTTCGATGCGCCGCATAGCCTGCTCGGCCTCCGACACGACCGTCGATGATTTCTGGGCGCTGACATTGGCTTCCACTGCGACCTTGCGCGCCTCGTCTGTGCGCTTGGTGGCCGTCGAGACATTTGCGGTGATTTCATCCAGAGCCGCGGCTGTCTCCTCGAGCGAGGCAGCTTGCTGCTCGGTGCGTTTGGAGAGGTCCTGCGCGCCGGAGGCAATTTCACTGGTGCCGTCATCGATGCTGTGGACGGTTTGCAGCACGGCGCCGATGGTGGCGCCCAGCTGCTTGAGCGAGGCGTTGAAGTCCTCGCGCAAGGTTTCGTAGTCGGTGGCGAAACGCTCAGAAAGCTGGAAGGAAATGTCGCCGGCGGCAAGTCGTTTGAGGCCTTCGCCCAAAGTTGCGGTCGCAAAGCGCAACTGCTCGGCCTCGCGATCAGCCCGTTCCTGGGCCGCAGCGCGTGCCGCCTCGCTCTGGCTGCGGGAGGCTGCTGCCTCATGTTCGAGCCTGATGACATTGAGCGCATTCTGGCGGAACACTTCGACCGCACCGGCCATTTCCCCGACCTCGTCCGCACGACCGGCATAGGGAATGGTGCTGTCGAGGTCTCCGCCCGACAGCTGCTGCATCGCCGAAGCAATCCGGCGGATCGGATTGGCAATGCCCGAAATGGCAAACACGATGCCCACCAGCGCGACGACAACCGCCAGGGCGGCAATTGCCGCCGTTAGGACGAAGGCGGAACTCGCCGCCGCATCGCTGGTATCAACAAAGTGTTCCGCCTGGCCGAGAATAAAGGCCACCAGGTCCGCCACCGCCTTGTTCATCTGATCGGACTGCGCGGTCATGCTGCTCTTGAAGAGCCGGATCGCGTCGGCGGTTTTGCCGCTGTTCTGCAGCGCAATCATTTGTTCCGCAAGCTGGCGATATTTGGCAAGCTCCGGTTTGACCTGGCCGATCRGTTGCCTGCCGCGCTCGGTGCGGACGCCCTTCTCATATTCTGCGACGGCCTTGTCGACAGCGGCGCTGGCATTGGTGATCTGGTCCGCCACACGCTTCTGTTCCTCGTGCGTCGTTTCCAGAAGATAGTTGGAATAAGCCAGCTTCAGATCGGAGAAGCTGCCCTTGATCTCGCGAGCGACGACCAGCCGCTGGATCCAGAACGTGCCGATCTGTTCGGTATTGGCATTGATCGTCGAAATCGTGCTCAGCGACAGATAGGACAGTCCGATCACGAAAGCGGATATGATCGACAATGTTATGACAAGGGCTTGCTTGATGCTTGGGCGTTTCATGCGGGTCTCCAATCGACGTATGTTGGGTGACCGGCGTTTTTTCGGGGGTCGCAACAAAATGTCGCGCCAAGCATCTAATTTAGTATTAATCTTCGTAAAATTTTCGCGTTTACGGTCCGAAAAATTGCTACAATTCCAAATAGTTGTGCGAATTCACAAGCCCAACTTGCAGCTTAACGGCAACATCGTCGCGCTTGCTTGAATCTCATCACAATCGGAGCACGAAACGAAAGACGACAGGGCACAGGAGAACCTCTCAAACACCGGGTTTGACGTGCTGTCGTCGCTCCCGTCGGCTCTTCACCGCAGACTGCGCGCGTCGGACCTTAACGTCAATTTTCCGATTTTAATGCGTCTCCCTCGTAAGATTAACCGCAAACGCGCAGTCGCTAACCTTAAATTAAGTATATTCTCATATGCTCAAGTTGTTCCGCTTGCGTCCATTCGGATGAAGCTTGCGGCCTACTATCATCGCAGGGACCCTCCAATGGTGGACCGGATAAATAACCCAGACCTCCAGGATCGACTGGATTTCGTTGGGCTTGATGCAGAGCAACGGCTTAGCCTCGCCAAAATTCAGCCGACCATTCGCTCTGTCATAGGTGCCGCCCTTGACGTCTTTTATGGCAAGGCTTCAAAGCACCCGCACACCAGAAAATTCTTCTCCAGCGACGCACATATCGCCCATGCGAAAGACCGGCAGACCAAGCATTGGGACATCATAGCATCGGGCAAATACCAGGGCGATTACGTCGAGGGCGTGACCACGGTCGGCCGCGTCCATGCGCGCATCGGGTTGGAGCCACGTTGGTATATCGGCGGCTATGCAATCATCCTAGAGGGCATTATTCGCGGCGTTGTCGGCGGTGAACTCAAGGGATTTCTTCATGGTCGAAAGGCAAAGAAGGTCTCCGACGACCTGACAGCTGTGGTCAAAGCTGCGCTGATTGACATGGATTACGCCATTTCTGTCTATTTGGATGCGCTTGCGGAGGAGCGGAGCCGTCTTGAAGAGCAACGCGCGAAGGAAAGGCTAGAGCAGGAACGAGCTCAGAAGCGTCGGCGACCGCGACGACACATTTCCGCTGCCGCATGGACGCGGGGACGAGTTTCATCATGGATCCCCGACGCCGGATCCCCGCGGGTTGCCGAAGGGGCCGCGGTCGCGCGACATCATCGACCCCTATCTGCATCTCGATGAGATCAGGGTGAAGACGCGGGATTTCAGGTAACACAAAGGCGTGGCAGGTTGTGGGAACCCGATCAGCGAATGGCGTCAGCTCCAGCGGGCGTCTCCCTTGACTAGCACTGAAAGCTTTGTCTGCTTCGCGCCTTCATATCGGTCGTATAGGCTGTTTTCGTGCCTGCCCAAAAGCAGACGTCGCCCCAGCAGCGGTGCGAGGTCTTCGATGCGCCAATAGGAGACATTTTACGAGTTAACGGCCGCCCTCAACCATCTGGCCCTTGCCTAAGTTGCAGTGAAATTCGCACGCGGTGCGGCTCCCCCCACCGTCATGTCGAGATTGGGGTAACGCCAGGAGAAAGCGCAGCTAGCAGCTCACTCCCGAGACGCGACTTGATAAAGTCCTCGGGTCCGACAAGGTAGTAGCCTCGCTCCGAGATCAAGGGCTCCTGGTCCAATTCGATAAGCAAGCCGTTCGACACCAGATCGTCGATCACCCCCCTCCACCCGAGTGCGATGCCATGCCCCAGCAGCGCCTGGTGGATGGCGATGCCATGATTGGACACCTCAATGCCCGTCGCGGCGAGGGTCGCATTCGGAGCGCGATGCGATCGCCAGTCAACCCAGTTGAACCACCGCCTTTCCGGGTCTTCGAGATGGATCAGAGGTCCATGGCCCAGGATGTCTTCCTTCGATAGGGAGGCAAGCTTGGTTGCCACGGACGGGGCTGCGATCGGCACCACTACCTCCGGAATCAACAATCTGGCTACCATCCCATCCCAGCGCCCGTCACCGAAGAGGATCGCGCAATCCACGCTGTCCATCGAGATGTGCTGGTCACGCTCGGCTGTCACGACCCTGACGGAGAGGTCACTATCTCTGTTTCGAAGGTTCGCGAGTTTCGGCATCAGCCAGAACATCGCCAAGCCCGGATAGGTGCCGAGCGTCAGGCTGGGTCCACTTGCCCGTTCGCGTAACGACCGGGTGGCCTTAGCGATATCGGTCAGGGCGGATGCAATCTTGGCATGGTAGGCGAGTGCATCGTCGGTCGCTGTGGTGACCCCGCCGTTCCTCTCAAACAGCGTCAGACCAAGATCGTTCTCGAGGGCCTGTATCTGGTGGCTAATCGCGGGCTGACCGACGTTCAGCTCTCGCGCGGCGGCTGTGAAAGTTCCCAACCGAATGCATGCCTCGAATACACGAAGAGCCTTCAGCGGCGGCAGATCACGCATTGACATTCCTAAAACAAAAATACCCGGGCCCACGACCCTACCATCGAAAAAAGTAATGG
>NZ_JBFUFF010000198.1:0-5629 GCF_056403555.1 Rhizobium sp. P2_G2 | reverse complement strand
TATGTGTTGAACAGCGTTTCAATGTGCCACATTTTGCTTGGCGATACCGCGGACGGCTTGCGGTATTCTGACATGGCCTACATGCTCAGCCCCCGTGACTCCGAGACATTGTACGTCAGAGGGTCTGCCTTCACCTATGCGGGTCGGCACTCGGAAGGTCTTGCCTTCATCGAACGCGCAGTCATGTTCGAACCGCATCTTCCCCCAGCCTATTATTTCTGCCTGTCGGATGCCTACTTTGTCATGGGGCAATTTGAAGCGTCGTACAACGCCTGCACAACGCCACTCGATCCACCGATCTACTTCAACATGAACCAGGCAGCTGCCCTTGCCCAACTTGGCCGGATTGAGGAGGCGAAGCGCAAACTCGCAGACCTTCCGGCGGACTTCGACACCACGGTTTTTGCACAAAACACCCTTCGCGTGTTCGCGGCCGACGCGGACAAGAACTTGTGGGCTGACGGTTGGCGGAAAGCTGGCGTTGCCATTTGATGAAAGGCTCATTCCGATGGCTGCTTTGGGCCGATTTCGTTGAAAAACTTGCCGTGTTTTTGCCAGGAGTCTTGAGGCGACGGCGATCGCGGCATTTTTTCCTATTGGCCAGTCCGTTTCATGCCGGTTTGGGGATCGTTGTGGGGATCAGTTTGGCAAGCTTCCTGAGGTTTTGCGCGGTGGCTGCGAGATGGAATTCATCCTTTGCGCCATTTGGGCCCCTCAACCGCAAGCGATCCAGCTTGAGAATGCGTTTGAGGTGAGCAAACAACATCTCGATCTTTTTTGCTCTGCCGCCTGGATGTGGCGTAGGCTTCGGTCTTGGCAATGTCGCGAGCCATGTCTCTCGCTCCTTCGTGGATAGATCGCGGAACCTTGCGTGCGAGGGCTCTTTTGGGCAGCATTTCGCTTTCAGTTCGCAGGCCCCGCGGTTACGTTTGCTTGCGCGATACAGAAGTTGGTTGTCGTTGACGATGGTGCCGCTGGTCTTCAGCATCTTACCTGCCGGACAGTGATATGCGTCGCCTTGTTGATCCCAGGTGAAGTCCTTGCGGGAGAATGTGCCGTCGGTTCTGCCTGACTTATCAAAGACCGGTATGTGCGGCTCGATGCCGTGGTCGTGCACCAACCAACCAAGCACCTCTGCTGAGCCATACCCGGTGTCTGCTGCCAGTAGTGCCGGATAAAGGTCGAACACCTCTCCGGACCGTTCAATCATACGCTTGGCGGCCGTCACTTCTCCCTGGCTGTTGGTTTCCACGCAGAACTGAGCCGGTTGGGCGCATAATTTCCATCGAGAATTGAGCCATGTGAACAGCGGATCATTGCTTTTTGATTGACCCGCATCTAGCGGCCCCTGTAATGTTGAGGGTATTCACAGCGCGAGGCCGCTGAAATGCGCGCAGTCGAGGAATGGCTTGAAAGTCTTGGTCTCGGCAAATACATCCAAGTCTTTGCCGATAACGATATAGATTGGCGCGCACTCCCACATATAGAGGCGGCGGATCTTCAGGAGATCGGCGTTTCGCTTGGTCACCGCAAGATAATTCTTGCAGCGATTTCCCAATTGAGAACAGAAGAGCTGGCTGCTGGCGGGATAGCGGGCCCGATCGAGGCTGGGTCGCCAGCGGTTGAAAGGCATGAGGCCGGTCCGGATATCCGACTGCTGAGCGTGCTGTTCTGCGATATGGTCGGCTCTACCGCACTTTCCGGCAGGTTCACGCCGGAGGACATGCACGAGCTGATCTCCGTCTATCAAGAGACGGTAGCGCAAGCGATCAAGGCCTACGGCGGCTACGTGGCGAAATTTCTGGGCGACGGCGTGCTTGCCTATTTCGGCTGGCCGGTTGCGCAGGAGGATCATGCGGAGCGTGCGGTTCACGCTGGCCTGGCGGCGGTCACCGCCGTCGAGCAGCTAACGGATCCCGGTGGTGCCGCGCTCAGGTCGCGCGTCGGCATCTGCACCGGCCGTGTCGTGGTCGGCGATCTCGCCAATGGCGGCGTGCTGGACAAGGGGCAGATCGCCGGCGAAACGCCCAATCTGGCCGCACGATTGCAGGCGGCGGCGGAACCGGGGCAGGTGCTTGTGGCCGAGAGCACTTATCGTTTGGCGCATAACGCTTTCGATTTCCGGACGCTCGGTCTGCAATCGCTCAAGGGTTTCGCGGATGGCGTGCCAGCCTTCGCTGCGACGAAGACCAGGGAGGTCGAAAGCCGCTTCGGCGCGGCCCATGGCAAGCGTCTTTCCCAATTCGTCGGGCGGAAAAGCGAGTTGGGCATCCTGGTCGATCGCTGGGATTTCGCCAAGGGCGGGCAGGGGCAGGTGGTGATGCTGGTCGGCGAGGCCGGCATCGGCAAATCGCGATTGCTGGAAGCTTTGGTCCAACGCGTTGGCGCAGAGGAGAGCGAGCTTATCCGGCTACAATGTTCTCCCTATCACTCCACCTCGGCGCTCTATCCGGTGATCCAGCGTCTTGGCCGGATTGCGGGCTTTGCTACAGAGGACGACGCTGACATGCGGCTCGAAAAACTCGATCGAATGATCGCGCTTTACGGCGAGGACGCCGCGCGCGTCAGACCGATCTATGCGGAACTACTGTCGCTCGAATTGTCGGAAGTCTCGCAAGCGATGGAGGTATCGGCGCAACAGCGCAAGGAGGCGACCACCAATACGCTGGTCAACCGTCCGCTGCTGGCGGCGCGCCGGGCGCCCGTGCTGATGATCGTCGAGGATGCCCATTGGATCGATCCGTCGACCAATGAACTGTTGAAGGAGGTCGTGTCCCGCATCCATTCCGCTCGCATCTGCGTGGTGGTCAGCCACCGCCCAGATTGGACGACCGACTGGGCTGCCAATCAATCACATGTCACGACAGTGACTATCGGGCGGATGGCTCGTCCGCAAATGCGCGAACTGGTCGAGTCGATCGCCGGACCTGTTTCCGAGCGGCTGCTCGACAGGATTGCCGAGCGCACCGATGGCATCCCGTTATTTGTCGAGGAACTGACCCGCTCGATCCTGGATGCCGGCAAGGCTGCGACGGAGATCGTCGATATCCCCGACAGCCTGCAGGGGTTACTGATGGCAAGACTTGACCGCTTGCCCGTCGCCAGCAAAGAGGTGACGCAGTGCGCCGCAGTGATCGGCCGTGAATTCGATCGCAGCCTGTTGTCGGAAATCAGTTCGCAGCGCGGGCCGCCGCTCGATGAAGCTCTGAGACATCTGCTGGCGGCGCAAATCATCGTGATAGGCGGCACGTCCAATCAGTCCTTCGTCTTCCGGCATGCGTTGGTCCAGGACACCGCCTATCAGTCGCTGCTCAGCCGTACCCGCCGACAGTATCACGAGGCAACGGCCGATGCTATCGCCCGACTGCGGCCCGATCTGGTGCGCACGCAGCCGGAACTCCTCGCCCGCCATTATTCCGAGGCCAAGCGTGACGACCTCGCTCTGCCCTATTGGCGCAAGGCTGGCGAACGCGCACTCGAGCGCTCGGCCAATTTCGAGGCTGTCGATCATTTCGCTAACGCGCTGTCGATCGTCGAAAAATCAGTGATGACCGGCGATGATCATCGGCAATCTCTGGAGGTCAAGCTCTATTTCGCCGAGGCCTTGCAGCGCGCCGGTCGGCAGGCTGCCGCGATCGCCAATTTCACCCAGGTCGTGGATGCGGCGAGACGAAACAGCGATCCGGACTTGTTCGTCAGGGCAGCATTGGGCCTGGCCCGGGCACATTGGATGGCGAGCGTGTCGCCCGAGCGTTCAGTGCTGTTGCTTGGGGAGGCCCTGTCCATGCTGAAATCGGGAGAGGATGTGCGACGGTGCCTGATCTTGACGCAACTGGCACGCATCCAGATGTTGCTCGGTGACCATGACGCGGCGGAGCGCTGTCACGTCGGCGCAATTGCACTCGCCAGAAAACTGAACGATCGCAACTCCCTGTTCGAGTTGCTGATCAATCGTTTCCTGATCCCACGGCAGATCGCTTCGGCAGCCGATGCAATCGGTTGGCTGGAGGAGCTCGACGATCTGATCACGCTCGCCGAGACACAGAGTGATGATGCCAAGATGCGGGCCCATACGATGAATGTCTATATCGGCGCGGAGTTTGGTCGGCGCGAACGGATGGATCGGTCGGTCGAGGCGCTCAGCGGCTACGGTGAGGAACGCCAGCGCATCCAGGATCAGTGGGTCGCGCGTCACGGCGCGGCGATGCTCGCCATTCTCGATGGCGATCTCGCAAAGGCCGAGGCACTTGCAGGCGAAGGCCTAGCGATCGGCCGGCAGGCTCATGGCGATCAGCTGGAAGGCGTCTATGGCATTCAGATGTTCACTATCCGCCGCGAGCAGGATCGGTTGAAGGAGGTGGCGCCGGTGATGCGCCGTTTTCTCGATGAACATCCCGACGAGACCGTATGGCTTCCGGGATTTGCGCTGGTGGCCGCGGATCTGGGCTTCATCGATGTGGCGCGGCGGCGCTTGCGGCAACTTGCCGATACCGGCTTCGACATGCCCGTCGATGCCAAGCACAGCACGTCGCTCTGCTTTGTCGCCGAAACCGCATCCATCCTCAACGAAGCCGATATCGCCCAAGACATCTATCAACGTATGTCTGTCTACCGGCATATGACAGTTACGATCGGCAGCGTTACGGTCTGCTATGGTGCAGCGAGCAGGTTTCTCGGCATGCTGGCATCGGCCATGGGCGATATCGCCTCAGCCGACGCCCATTTCGAGCATGCGCTGGCAATGAACGCCACCATGGGGAGCCGGCTATGGTTGGCGCATACCCAGGCAGACTATGCTCTTTCCTTGCGCCAGAGGGGTATGCCGGCTGCGGCCGAACGTGCCGAGCGGCTATGGGAAATGGCCTGGACGACCGCCGATGTCCTCCGTCTCGATCGCTTGAAGCGTCGGCTGAGACCGAGCCTGCAATGAAGCATGCCTGAAAATGTTATCCGCATCCGTCGAGAGAAAGGAAATTGTCATGCCGCGATACATCATCGAACGGAATTTTGCCAACCAGCTGGATTTCACGAAGGAGGACATCGAGGGCCTCAAGCGCGTGGACGGTGAAGAAGGCGTCGCCTGGATATTTTCATTCCTGAGCGCCGACAAAAAGAAAACCTATTGCCTCTACGAAGCGCCCAATCCCGACGCCATCCGAGCCGCAGCCCGCCGCAACGGCCTTCCTGCTGATGCTATCATCGAGGTGGGCGGTGAATTAAGCCCGACGATGTTCGATTGAATTGCACGCTCGGGGCTTTTCGCGAACTGTTCGATTTCGAACCCTCGACTGTAAATCCCGGCGAACGGTTTCGTGGCAGCACCCGTGCGAGTGCTGCTACTTCTGTTCCAGTTCCCGTTCCGCCAGCCGTCGAGACAGGGACAGTCATCCACTGCAGGCCGCACTTCTTCATGCAATGGCGGCGCAGAAACTAGTTCTACTGAGTCAGAAAATATTAGGCCGTAGACTCATAACGCGTTGATCCAGATGCGGGTAGCAATGATTTTGGCGGCGGCAAGGAAATTGGCTGGGTTCTTGTCGTAACGTGTTGCCATAGCTCGATATTGTTTGAGCTTATTGAAGAAGCGTTCGACGAGATTTCTTTGCCGATAGACCCATCGGCTGAAGGA
>NZ_JBFUFF010000197.1:0-5659 GCF_056403555.1 Rhizobium sp. P2_G2 | reverse complement strand
GGTTTCGGCTGCTGGATCGCCGGCACGATAGGCTCGAGCTCCGCGACCGTGCGGACGGGAACCTCGGCGTGGCAACTCCAGCCAACGGCGGCGAAGGCCATGGTCGGGATGAGCAGGCGCAGCCGAAATTTGCCGGCCGCCGTCGCAAGACCGGCGCCGGCCTTGGCAAGGGTTTCAGGGAGGATGAAAAGTGCTGCGGCGAGAGGACGGGTCATTTGCATGCGAACCAATAGATGAGACGTGAAGCTGCCGGGTCGGGACATTGCCCGGCCGTGTGGGGGTTAGATAGCTGGTGCGGGATTGGCTGGCTGTTTCCGCTGGAACAGCGGTAGCGAGCGGCGGAGATCGTACGGGCGGGGGAGTTCCACGGCGTCAGCGCGTCGATTTCGCTGCTTGGCCGTCCATTGGCTCAGCCGCGGCCAGGTGTATGATCGGATGCAAACAGCGGTGTTCAAATGCCTGGGGGACACTCTTTGTTGGGAGAAAGTAGAGGTTTGACTTGATAATGTGTTTATCACCACGTCCCGATTTTCAGCGGCGCGTGGTTAGCAGGTGATGTGAAAATGAATAGTTTCCGCCATGAATGAAGATATCCAGAAGTTGTACGAAATTGCGATGGCCCGGCAGCCACACGAGCATGACATCTCTTCAATCGTACCTATCATACGTCCGTACGACTGGCTGGACGGTAGCTACATGCGGCCAATCGTTCCACTGGCCGATCTCCCTTTCTCCTTGGCATGGGCCGTTTGGAGCGCCCCGCACATATTGATCTACGTAAGTTATGAGATGGCCCAGTATTGGGAGGATACCGGTGTGGACTGGCCTGAAAAGGCGATGGAAAATCTGCAAAGGATGGCGCAGTCAAAGCGTATGAGTGGCGCCAGAAAAGACGAACGCGGCAAGACGACCATTGTCGCGATGCTTACCGACGATGCCATCGGGCCATCACGACTGTTGATCCCCGACCTCTTTGTAGACATCTTCGGAGAGGACTACATGGTTGCTATTCCCGAGCAAACTTGCGCAATTGCTTACGCTAATGATCTGCCTGAGAGCGAAATGGCCGCTGCAGACGGTCTGATCGAAGGCTGCTACCGAAGTGGCACGACACCATTTTCACCGGAGCGATTCGAGGCCAGTCGCTTCATGCTTAAGCAAGTGGCGGTTAAACTCACTTATGACTGAAAGCATGTACTTGGTGTTGCATTGAGCCGACTTGGAACACCGAGTTCATATCCGCTGCCTCGCATTTCGCATCATTCGTCGAAAACCCACCCCTGCGGAAAACAGGATGAGGGAGGATAATTGACGCCATTCCTCACGACCCTGGCCACGTCACCGTCGCACTCCCCACCCCCTGCCCATTCCTTCACCACCCCACAAAATTTTAGCATCACTAAAAAAGCATATTGACAAGTACCCGGTTTTGAATTTCCTATTGAAGAAATACTAAAAAAATCCAGGGTGAACAGTGAAGACCGAACCCATGACCGATGACGACATCGGCGCGGCGGATATCAATCCGCTGGGCGAACGCCTGCGCGAACGGCGCAAGCTGATGAAGCTGACGCTGCAGGAGGTCGCGGATGCCGCGGGCTTCTCGGTCGGCTTCATATCGCAGATCGAGCGCGGCATCACCGTGCCGTCGCTGGTGTCGCTCGTCGCCGTCTGCCGGGTGCTGAAGGTCGAGATCGGCTCTTTCTTCCAGCAGCCCAAGGTGAATGCGCCCGTCACCCGGCATGAAAGCCGGCAGGTCTATGGCCTGGGCGCGCTCAACGGCAAGAATGTCACCTATGAGCGGCTCTCCGCCTCCTTCCCCGGCAATGTGCTGCGGTCGACCATCATCCACGAGCCGCCCGGCTTCCGCAGCGAGCCGATGAGCCACGAGGGCGAGGAAATGTTCTTCATCGTCGACGGCGAATTGACGCTGGAGCTCGATGGCGAGGTGATGATCCTCGAGGCCGGCGACACCGCCCATTTTCCGTCCATGCGCACCCACGCCACCTGGAACCACACCGACAAGCCGACCACCGTTTTCCATACCTGCACGATGGACGTCTTCGGTGACGGCGAGCCATCGGGCGACCCGAATACCAGCCTGGTCGTCACCCGGGCTGCACACCGGCGCAGCGCGCCAAAACCGCTGAAAATCAGCAAGGGGAACAAGACATGAAAACTGGGTTGAAGATGATCGGCGCGGCTTTGTTCGCCGCTGCATCGATCCACGCATATGCACATGCCGAAACCGTGCTCCGTCTCGACGAGGCCCCGATCGGCGAAATCGATCCCGGCAAGGCCTCGGACTATGCCGACACCATCCTGATGTTCAATCTCTACGACACGCTGGTCATGCCCAAGGCCGGAGAGCCCGGCTTCGACCCGATGCTGTCGACCGGCTGGACGTCGGATGGCAAGACCTACACGTTCAAGCTCCGCACCGACGTCAAGTTTCAGAGCGGCAATCCGCTGACCGCCGACGACGTGGTCTTCTCCTATGACCGCATGCAGAAGCTCGGCCAGGGCTATTCCTACCTCTACACCAATGTGGTCAAGGCCGAGGCGATCGATGCCGCGACGGTGAAATTCACGCTGAAGGATCCCTCGGCGCCGTTCATCTCCACTCTCGTCCACCTGCCTGTTATCGACAAGAAGACGGTTCTTGCCAATCTCGGCAAGGGTGACGGCGCCATGAAGGACTGGGGCCAGGCCTATCTCTCCGGCCACACCGCCGGCACCGGCGCCTATACGCTCGTCTCGCAGAACCCGCAGTCCGAGACTGTGATGAAGAAGAACCCGAACTACTTCCTCGGCATGCCGAAGAAGGCGCCGGATACGGTTCGCTTCCGCTATGGCCTGGAAGCCGCCACGGTCCGCACGCTGATCTCCCAAGGCCAGCACGAGATTTCCTCGCAATGGCTGCCGCCGGAAGTGCTCAAATCGCTGGCCGCCGATGGCAACCAGCTGCTGTTCGAGCGCGGCGTGTCGGAATATTACATCAAGATCAACACCGCCAAGCCGCCCTTCGACGATGTCGAATGCCGCCTCGCGGTGACCTATGCCTTCGACTACGACGCCGGCATCAAGATGGTCGCCGTCACCAACAATGTCTCGCTCGGCAGCCTGGCGACCGGCGCCCTGCCGACCGGCATGCTGGGTTCGCTGCCATCAGACCAGGCGACGCACAAGGACATCGCCAAGGCCAAGGAACATCTGGCCAAGTGCAAGTATAAGCCCGAAGACATGAAGGTCGAGCTCTCCTGGATCGGCGAAGTGCCGCTCGAAGAGCGTTTCGCGCTGCTGATGCAGGCCAATTTCGCCGAGCTCGGCATCAAGGCGGAAGTGCGCAAGGTGCCGTGGGCGCTGTTCACCGACATGGTCACCAAGCCTGAGACGACGCCGAGCATTTCGCAGGTCTTCGTCTCGACGGCGACGGGTGACCCCGATACGCTGCTCTACAACATGTACTATTCCAAGCTCGGCGGCACCTGGATGTCACCCGAACACTTGAGCGATGCCAAGGTCGACGAACTGCTCGACAAGGGCCGCACCGCGCCCGAAGCCGACCGCAAGGCGATCTACGAGGAACTGAACAAGCGGCTGAAAGAATTGGCCCCGTCGATCTATGCGCAGGACCAGACGGCGGTGTTTGCGGCACGCAAGGGCATTGTGGTGCCGGCGCTGTCGGATCCGAAGAAGGCGTTCGGGGTGTCCGGGTTCGGGTTTACGTTCCGGTTGATGGAAGTGAATGAGTAAGCCATCGGTGACAGTGGGTGAGGCTATGCCTGCTTCACCCCTCACCAACTGCGGCCAAGGCCTCGCAAGTGCTCGTCCGGCCTTCGTATCCTCTCCCGCAAGGGGGAGGAAAAACTCGCGGCACCGACTTACCACAAGCAAGGCCTGCGCTTGAGGCACCCTACCTCTCCCCTTGCGGGAGAGGATAGCAAGGCCGGGTGAGCATAGCGAACCCTTGGCCGCGCTTGGTGAGGGGTGATCCCACGGCTCGATGAGTGGTGAATTCCACCCGAAACTCGAAGAAAGAACCTCTGAAATGCCCCCTCTGATCCGCCTGCTTGCGAAGCGGTTGGGAACCTCGCTGATCGTGCTGATCGGGGTTTCCATCCTCATCTTCGCGATTGCCCGGGTGATCCCCGGCGATCCGGCCCGCATCGCGCTTGGCCCGAATGCGACCGCCGATGCGGTGGCGGTCTTGCGCGAGCGGCTGCATCTCAATGAGAGCGTCATCGCCCAATATGGCTATTTCGTCAGCGATCTCGCCCAGGGCGATCTCGGCGTCTCGCTCTATACCAACCGCCCGGTGACGACGGACATCGCCGAATTCCTGCCGGCGACGATGGAGCTGGTGATCATTTCCGGCCTGATGATGGTGCTGCTCGGCGTGCCCCTGGGCATAATCTCGGCCCGCTATCGCGGCACCTGGGTCGATCACACCGCCCGCTTCGTCACGCTGCTCGGCGTCTCCGCCCCCGGCTTCGTCTGGGCTGTCATCCTGATGCTGCTCTTCTCCTATTTTACCCATCTCTTCCCGATCGCCGGCCGCATCTCCGACAATTTCACCATCACCCCGCTCACCGGTTTCATGCTGATCGACACGCTGATCGCGGGCGATCTCGCCGCCTTCGGCGACGCCGTCTGGCACATCATCCTGCCCGCCTTCGCGCTGGCGCTTTCCGGCATCGGCCAGGCCGCACGGCTGGTGCGCTCCAACATGGTCGAGACCTATGACAAGCCCTATATCGAAATGGCCGAGGCCTATGGCTTTCCGGAGCGCAAGATCGCCCGCAAATATGCCTTCCGCCCGTCGATGATCCCCTCGCTCACCATAATCGGCCTGGATTTCGCCTCCATGCTCGGCAACGCCTTTTTGGTCGAGTACGTCTACGCCTGGCCCGGCATGTCGAAATACGGCGTCGCCGTCATCCTGCGCAAGGACTTGAACGCCATTGTCGGCACGGTGCTGATCATCTCGGCCATGTTCCTGATCGTCAACATCGTCGTCGACTTCATGGTCTCGATCATCAATCCGCGTATCCGGCTGTCGCAGAGGGCGTCATGAAGAAAACGCTTCTCATCCTGCTCAGCAACCCGCTGTCGCTGATCGGCCTGATCCTGGTGGCGATCGTCGTGCTCTCGGCCGTGTTCGCCGACTTCATCACGCCCTTCCCGGACCATGTCGGCGCCGTCGTCGACTTCTCCAACTTCAACCAGCCGCCGCACTGGCCCAACATTTTCGGCACCGATCTGGTCGGCCGTGACCTCTTCACCCGCGTGGTCTTCGCCTATCGGGTGTCGCTGATCCTCGGCGTCGTCGTCTTGGCCATCGCGGTGCCGATCGGCGTCGCCATCGGCCTTGCCGCCGGCTATCTCGGCGGCTGGACCGAATATCTGCTGATGCGGCTCACCGACGTCTTCCTGTCGATCCCGCCGCTGGTGCTCGCCATGTCGATCATGGGCGTGCTCGAGCCGACGCTGACCAATGGCATGATCGCCGYCACCGCCATGTGGTGGCCCTGGTATACGCGGCTGGTCTACAATGTCGCCCGCTCCGAAAAGGAAGAAGGCTATGTGCTTGCCGCCGAAGTCATCGGCGCCTCGAAAATGCACATCATGTTCCGCGAGATCCTGCCCAACTGCGTGC
>NZ_JBFUFF010000196.1:0-5762 GCF_056403555.1 Rhizobium sp. P2_G2 | reverse complement strand
CCTATGGCCGACTTATGGCAGACGAACTCCTTCCTGTCCGATCGGTTTTCCGCCTGTATTTGTTGAAATACATCCGGCCCGCAGAAAGCAGCAGCAAGATTTTCAGTTTCAAAAGGAAGTCGTCGTGGAACGCGTCAAAATCTCGCATTCTCGATCCGCGCGTCAGGCCATCTGTGCCGAGCCTGCGGACATCGCCTTGGCCGTGGAACGAGGGTTTACACGACCGCCTGATCTGGATGGGCGCTTTATTTTCGTCAGTGCCAATGGCTCTGCCATAACTTTGGCGGGATGGGTGTCGACCTCTGCCGAAAAGACTCAAGCGGCCGATATTGCCAGATTGACCCCCGGTGTCGGGTCCGTTTTTAACGAACTCACGGTTCTGTTGTAAGCGGCACCTGGGGGACGTTCGAGACCGCCGTGGAGGAATTCCATGCTTCCTTCCGGAAGTAGGCGTATATTTTCCCGAGGGTGCCGGGCGGTGAGCGCTCCAGGCCCGCACTCCCGGACCTCCGATCCCCGCGGCGCGATGGACAATCTGTTCAAGCCGTTCAAGCGCGGCGAGGGAAACCAGCAACGTCTTGGCCTTGGCCTGTTCATTGCCAGCGAAATAGCCCGCATTCACGGCGGCACGCTGACCGTGACCTCGACCTTGGAGAGGACCAGTTTCGTTTTCCGCATGCCGCTGGGCGTGAGCAAGAATGCCGTCGGGGCAGGCAGATTTACGAACTAAGTGTCTGCTTTCTCTCTCACTTGACTGCGAAACCCACTGGCTTGCGATTTTCGGACTGGATGCACAGTCAACATGCTCGCGGCAAAGCCGCGCTGGTGCTCTGAACCCTCAGCGGTCCACTTGCAGTGCACTTCAGGCCCGGATTCATCGATCTCGGTGTAAAAGACGGTCATCAACGGTCCGCCACGCCGCATGGTGACAACATCACCAATTTTGAAAATTTGATCCGACAAATCTTGTCTCCTGTCGGCCCAGCCAGGTTACGAGGCGTGATTGCTGGTGGTCGCTTCGCTGGCTTCCCGCTCTTCCCGCAGGCGCTGCGTCTTCTGCCGCCTTGCCGCAGTCTCTGCCTCGACAATCACCCGGAAAACGCCGTCCGTTAACTCCCGGCGCTCGTTCACACTCATCGGCCTGACGGCGGGTTCGAATTCGGTTTGCATTTCAGCCTCCTAAGCTGTCGCAACACGGACGCAATCAATTGCCGCTTCCTGCGTTCTCCTTGGAAAAGCGTTGCCGGGCAATGGTCCGCACGTATCGGGACAAAATCGCCTCATTTGTCATGCCGTCCCTGTAGGACTTCACGACGATGCCTGCGAAAACCCGGTCATTCTCCATCGAGCGGGCAAACCATGGCTCTTGGACAATGCCGTTGAAAGTCTTCTGCAGCAGCTCGACTTGATGGGGCTGAAACGTGCCTGCGCTCTCGGATATTGGCATGGCTGCAACTCCTGGTGAAATTCCCACCAGCTCTCTCAAGCCTTGATGAATCCTTGCGCTTCTCGAACCCGAATATCAAGGGAAAATGTCCGATATCGGACGTTTCGTGAGCGGCGCAGCCGGGGAGCGGCCGAATAGTTCAGACGTTTATATTCCCGATCGAGTGCAGCCACATCCCGCCGAGCAATGAGTTTGCATGCTGGGCGATGCCATCGCGGGTATGCGAGAAATGAAAAGGCCGCCTCGAAGGCGGCCTCGTTGGGATTGGCTGGTTCAGCTGGCTTTTTTCATAGCGCCCTTAGGATTGGCGGTCGCTTCGCCGAGCGCCGTCAATTTCTGATCTGTGGCAATCTCTTGCTGGAGATTGGCATCGAGCAGCGGAATTGCGTCCTTCAGGCCGAGTTGCTTCGCCCAGGACTTCAATGTGCCGTAGCGGGCGATCTCGTAATGTTCGACGGCCTGGCCCGAAGAGATCAGGCCGGCGTCGAGCGCCGCCGTGCCCTTATACTCTTCCATGATCTCCTCGCCCTCGGCGAGGATGCCCTGGATGGCTTCGCAGGTCTTGCCGCGTGCCGGCTTGCCGATCAATTCGAACACCTGTTCGAGCCGTTCGATCTGCCCCTGGGTCTCGTCACGATGCTGCAGGAAGCCGGCCTTGCCTTCTTCCGACTGCATCGCACGGGCCATCTTCGGCAGCGTCTTGAGGATCTGCTTCTCGGCGAAGTAAATGTCTTTCAAAGTATCGAGGAACAGGTCATTGAGTGTCTTTTCAGTAGGCATTGTAAAATCCGTTCAATTTTTGAGGGGTACGAGTCTGAACTCTCTCAGGCAAGCGAAGTTCCTCTTTCTCGTCTGAAACCGATAAGTTCGCAGAACAGACAACCGAAAGATCAAGGGCAATGAAAGATGGAGCGCTTGCGCGCTCCATTCTCAAGCAGCCCGGTTTTGAGCCAGCAGGACGGCGTCTTCGTCATCGTCGCGCTGACGGCCTCCGACAGCCGCCGCCACCGCCGCGATGAAAGCGCCGATGAACAGGCTGAGAGCCGCGAGAAGAGCAGCCACGGAAGAGGCTTTGCGGGCCTTGTCGGCGGCTTGCAGGGCTGCCGCCTTCGCATCATCCACCTGGGCCAACACGGTATCGACGCGCTTCTTGGCATCGGCTTCGCTAAGACCAGTCCTGGATGCGACGAGGCGATCGACGTAAGTCCGATCATCGTCAGACATCTTGCCCTGTATCGTCGCATTGGCGAGAATACGGGAAATCTCCGCGCTGGCTGTTCCCGGATTGGCCGTCGTCGTCGCTGTCGCCGGGTTTGCCGGACGCAGCAGCGCATCGGTGAAATAGGATGTCGAGAGGTCTCCGGCCTTATTGGCTGCGACCGTGGCGGCTCCGCCAACCGTCGTTGCCGTCGCTTGAACGCCTGCGCCAACGATGGCCGATACGCTCGAGCTGAGAAGACCGGCAACCATGAGTGTCGCCAGCGCCCATGCAAGAAAGCCATGCGCCGTATCGCGAAAGCCGACCTCGTGGGTGTGCACGCCAACCCACTTCGTCCGAAGCCGCCCCGTAACGTAGCCGCCAACGCCTGCCGAGAGCCATTGGACGACGACCAGCCAAACCGCGGCTGATACGCCGAGCGCCGCGGCGGAAGCAGTTTGCGACTGCCAGGGGGAAACCATGCTGAATCCAAGTCCAGCGCCCACCAAAAGCAATACCAGCGAGATCGCCGCGGCAGCGAAAGCACCCGCGATTATCGGCGCCCAGTTAACAGCGGAGGATGACGATTCGACGGGGGTGTCCGCGACGATCGAATTCTGGGAAATTGTCATCGATCCTCCTCAGTGCCAAAAGAGCATAAGGATCAGGATGATCGGCAGGGGGATGCCTAGAAGCCAAAGTAGAATACCGCGACCCATGTAAAATCTCCAAACAGTTCTTAACAAAGCGACGGCACCAGCGCCGAGACATCGGAAAAACAAAGGAGACGCGCGAAGGTTCCTGAATATTATCAGATTTTGTCGGTGGAGATGGAGGCGAAGAAGGGTGTGGTTGCTTGACGCCAGGAGCAAGCACGCTGTACATCACATAGAAAAGTCCGCCGTGGCGGACCGTTCCAATCTTTTTGCAGAAAATTACTTGCTGCTCTTGTGGCTTTGCTGCCCGGCCTTCACGTGCTGCTCGTGGCTGCCGCCGCGGGTGCCGGCTTCCGACTTGGCGTCGGTCTTGGCATCCGATTTGCTGTTTGACTTTGCGTCAGACTTGCCGGCAGCCGAACCGGACGAGGACGTGTCCGAATTCTTGTGGCTCTGCTGCCCGGACTTGACGTGCTGGTCGTGGGATCCACCTTGATTTGCCATGATACTCTCCTTGGGTACGCGGCGAGGCCATCAGTGGCCTCCCTCTGCTAACCCGTCCCCAACCCAAGCGTTCCAAAAACATTTGCAGTGAGCGATAGCGTACAGAGGCAATAAATGGATTCATACATCCGGGCATGATGATCTGCCGCCTCATGGGTGGCCGTACCAGCAGGAGAAAGCGGCGTTCGCCAGACGGCAATGGGCTGCCTGTGGTCGTGCCTGCTAACTCTGGGAGTCAGGGTATCGATCGTCGAGCGTCTGCATTTCGACTATTCATGAGATCAACGAGGTCATCGGCGTCATCCGCATCAAGGCCATGCAGAATCCGATTTTCCCACAAAGTCGCCGTACCCGTGAATATGTCGTACACCGTCCAAGTCCCGTCTTCTTCACGGCGAGCGTCATATCTGTTGTCCGTGCGTCTGGTCATTCGATCCTCAAGAACTACGTGGAACGGGCCGTTTTCGACGTGATGCCACCGTTGCGGTTGACAAGGTTTACTGGCCGGGGTCTTCCAAGACGTCCTGTGCGTGGGCCATCTCGATCTCACCCACCGTCACCTGAAGATATTGCCGCGAGCCGGCGGGCGTTTCGATGGCCGGTATCTCCAGCCTGGCATCTGTCTTTCTGTATGCGGTGAAGGACAGCCCTTCGATCAATTCTTCCGTGACTGTAAGACGATAGGTTCCCGCCGCCATCGGTTTCGTCAGTGAATTGAGAAAAAATGGGTGGCGAAATTTTATTTCGGTTTCGGTCGTGCGGTCGGTCATTTGGGGCCTCGTTCTCGTTGCGGCGATTTTCTGTCTCGAATCCGATCAGTTGCCGCCCTCGTCGGACCAGCGATCGAGCGCCTCCGTTCTTGACTGCGTTGGGGTCATATTCCGGCCTGAGCCTGTATGCATGCCGCGGTGCTCGAGCGCGGCCAGCAAGTCTTGCTCGGAGTCGTTTCCGTCTCCAAAAAGATCGATGAGGAACCGACCGGCGTCGCTCAGCGCGTCGGGATCAACGGACGCCTCTGTGCCGCTGAAGCCAGCTTTTCGCAGGACGCCCTCGAGCATGGTCAGGTCCGATGATGTAAGATGATGACGGATGTTGCTGGAAGACATTTTGTCCTCCTTTCGGTTGGGGCCAGGTTTTCACCTGTACGGAATGCGCCCTCTTCAATTGCATTTCACTGTTATTATATAATTTAAAATTGTGTCTATACCAAGAGCGTCGAGACCGACCATAGCGAAAAATTCGGTGCGGGCCCCGTTTTTTCAGCAATATACGGGTGGCACGTCGCCGGGCGATCTCGACATCGCCGGCGAAATCTCATAGCGGCAAGCACCGTGGCAGTCAGTGCCTAAGCCGCTTTGAAGAAACGAGCCCTGGCGATCATCTCAGCGTGTTTTTGAAGATCGTCATCAAGGTTTATTCCTTTGCGGAATGCTACCAGAAGCTCAAGTGCAAACTCTCTATCATTCTTGGCGGAGCGATCAAACGAGGGCCTGGAAATAACGTCGTAGTAGATATCCTGCACCATCGCCAACGAGGCCGCCCGAAGCACTTTGGACGCCATAGCGTCACCCCCTTTATTCGATAGAGTCGAATCGGCAATCTCGAGTCGACGATAGTATTTCTTAAGTTGGCGGGTGTCGATGAGCTTGGAAGAGACCGCTCTCAACGTTGGCTGATCAGGGAGATCAGTTGGTTCAACTTGACAAGCGCAGGAGGGTGCAAGAGCTTGATGGAGAGCGGTCATGCGAGAAGCGCCGGGGCGGACCGGCAGACTGCCTCCCGCCCAGACATAACTCTATGCTGTGCAAAACGTTCCACTTGGCCCGGAATATTTTTATTTGGGATAACTCGCTGTTGAACATCTTTATTCTCTGGGGGAGGGAGAATTGATTGTCCGCAGCGCGCGTTCGGCGACCGACCTTGTCAGCCGCTTCATCTCCCAGGTGCCGTACTGCGC
>NZ_JBFUFF010000195.1:0-5809 GCF_056403555.1 Rhizobium sp. P2_G2 | reverse complement strand
CCCCTCATCTGCCCTGCGGGCATCTTCTCCCCGAGGGGAGAAGAGGGAACCAACCGGGCCTACCGCGCTCTATTCGCAAACCTTACGCCCCACCCCAAACCAATTTCGCATTCGTCAGCTCACGCGCCCCCAGCCCGCCAAGCTCACGCCCGAACCCCGAGCCCTTCACGCCCCCAAACGGCGCGCGCGGATCCGATCGCACGAAATCGTTGATGAACACCGCCCCCGCCTCGAGCTTGCCGGCCACGCGATTGGCCTTCTCGGCATCGCCACTCCACACCGTCGCACCCAGGCCGTAATCTGTGTCATTGGCCAGCCGCACCGCCTCGTCCTCGTTCTTGAACGTATAGAGCATCGCCACCGGCCCGAAGAATTCTTCCCGCGCGATCGGCGCGTCATGCGGCAGGCCGGAAATCACCGTGGCCTCGTAGAAATTACCCGGCCCTTCCATCTTCTTGCCGCCCACGAGCACCTTGGCGCCGGCTTTCACCGCCTCGTCCACCTGCCGCTGGGTGTTGTCGCGGATATCGCTGCGGGCGAGCGGGCCAAGTTTGGTTTCCGGCTTCATCGGGTCGCCGACCGGGATTTTCTTCACTGCCTCGACGAAAGCCTGGGTGAACTTTTCGGCAATCGATTCCTCGACGAACAGGCGTTTGGCCGCGATGCAGCTCTGCGCATTGTTGGAATAGCGCGAGGTCACCGCCATCTGCACCGCCTTGTCGAAATCGGCATCGGAAAAGACGATGAACGGGTCGGAGCCGCCGAGTTCCAGCACCACTTTCTTGCCGAGCGAACCGGCCTGCTGCGCCACGGTGCGGCCGGCGAGCGTCGAACCGGTGACGGTGGCGGCGGCGACGCGCGGATCGGCGATCACTTTTGGCGCACGGCTCCGGTCGATCACCAGGTTGTTGTAAAGACCCACCGGACCGCCGGCATCGAGCACCAGCTTTTCGATCGCGGCCGCGCAGCCGAGCACGCTTTCGGCATGCTTGACGATCACCGTATTGCCGACGAGTGCGGCCGGAATGAAGAAGCGCAGCACCTGCCAGAACGGCAGGTTCCACGGCATGACGCCGAAGATCGGCCCGATCGACTGGTAGATGATTTTCGACGGCGTGCCGGGGATCGGCTCGTCGGCGATATATTTGACGCCGTCGGTGGCGAAATGCCTGGCGCCGAAGGCCGATTTCAGCACCTCGCCCTTGGCCTCGCCGAAGGGCTTGCCCATTTCCGAGACGATCAGTGCCGCATAGTCCTCGGCGCGCTGTTCGAGCAGTTCGGCAAGCTTGATCAGGAAGCCCGTCCGCTCTTCCAGCGATTTGGCCGACCAGGATTTCCAGGTTTCTTGCGCGCGCGCGATGATCTCAGCCACCTCGGCGTCGGAATGCTCCTCATAGGTGCCGATCAGGGCGCCGGTGGTCGGGTTATAGGAATGAAAGGCCATGTCCATCTCCTCCAATGTCAGAGGGGTAGCCCCCCTCGGTCAAATTCCTCTCAGCAGACCGTGCGGAAGCGCTCGACGCAGGTCGCGAGCACCTCCTCGCCCGGCCGTTTCCACCAATTGTTGGCGGAAAAGATCTCGACTTCCTGATGGCCGAGAAAGCCGGCTTTCTCGATCTCGGCGCGGATATGCTTGAGGTCGATGACGCCATCGCCCATCATGCCGCGGTCGAGCAGCAGGTCGACGGTCGGCACCAGCCAGTCGCAGACGTGATGGGCGAGAACGCGCTTTGCCCGCCCGGCGCGGGCGATCTGCTCTTCGAGCTTCGGGTCCCACCAGACGTGATAGACGTCGACCGCCACGCCGATGCCGTCGCCCAGCAGGTCGCAGATGTCGAGCGCCTGTTCGAGCGTGTTCACACAGGCCCGGTCGGCCGCATACATCGGATGCAGCGGCTCGATGGCGAGCGGCACGCCCGCGGCTTTCGCGGCAGGGAGGATGGCCGCGATACCGTCCGCCACCATCTGCCGGGCAGCGGAAATGTCCTTCGATCCTTCCGGCAGGCCGCCGACGACCAGCACCAGGCAATCGGCGCCCAGTGCCGCAGCTTCCTCGATGGCCAGCAGATTGTCGTCGATCTGCGCCTGCCGCTTTTCCTTGTCGGCCGCCGGAAACATGCCGCCACGGCAATGGCCGGTGACGCGCAGCTTGTTGAGCTCGACGATGCGCGCCGCTTCCTTGAGGCCAATCTTGTGCACCTGATCGCGCCAGGGCGAGATGGCGGTGATATCCTGCTTCAGGCAGGCATCGACCGCCTCGGCGAAACCATATTGGCCGCGCGTGGTGGCGAGATTGATGGAAAGCCCCTCGACTGCCATGCCGCCCTCCCCCTCAGCTTACGCCGACCGTGGCGAGGATGGTCTTCATCCGCGCCGCAGCCAGATCCGGATCGCGCAGCACCCGTGCCTGGTCCGCCAGGCGGAAAAGCTCCGCCAGATGCACGATCGAGCGCGCGCTCTGCTGGCCGCCGAGCATGGTGAAATGATCCTGAAAACCGTTGAGATAGGCGAGGAACACCACGCCGGTCTTGTAGAACCGCGTCGGCGCCTTGAAGATATGCCGCGACAGCGGCACGGTCGGCGCCAGGATGGCATGGAAGCCATCGAGATCATTGGCAGCCAGCTTCTGCAGGCTGGCGCTGGCGGCGGGCGCGATGGCGTCGAAAATGCCGAGCAGCGCATGCGAATAACCCTGGTCGTCGCCGCCAATCAGTTCGGCATAGTTGAAATCGTCGCCGGTATACATTTTCACCTGCGGATCGAGCTGCCGGCGCATGACGATCTCTTTTTCCGCCGACAACAGCGAGATCTTGACACCATCGACCTTGGCGGCATTGTCGTTGATGATCGCCACCGCCGTCTGCATCGCCGTCCTATCGTCCGCCGAGCCCCAATAGCCCTTGAGCGCCGGATCGAACATATCGCCGAGCCAGTGGATGATCACCGGCTCCTTCACCTGGCTGAGAATGCGGTCATAGACCCGCACATAATCATCCGGGCTCTTCGCCGCTGCGGCCAGCGCCCGGCTCGCCATCAGGATGATGCGGCCGCCCTGACTCTCGACATAGGCAACCTGTTCCTCGTAGGCGGCGATGACATCGTCGATCGTGACGCCATGCCCTGGCGCCAGATGGTCGGTGCCGGCGCCATAGGCGATCCGCGCATCCGAGCGATTGCGCGCCGCCGATTGCACATGCCGGATCACCTCCTGCGCGCCGGCCCAGTCGAGCCCCATGCCGCGCTGCGCGGTGTCCATGGCTTCCGCCACGCCGAGCCCCAGGTCCCAGAGATATTCGCGGAACGCCACCGTCCGCTCCCAGTCGATCGCCCGGTCGAGCCAGGGATCGTTGTCGGCCAGCGGGTCGACGACGATATGGGCGGCGGCAAAGGCGACGCGGTTGAACGCGTGGCCTTTGGCCGGCTTTTCCGGCACCGGGACCGGCGTGTTGGCGATCGTGTAATCGGCGATCGTGCCGCCGGATATTGGCAGGCGAAGCGTGAGGCCCATGGTTCAGGCCACCTTCAGTGCCGGCACGTCAGCGAGCGACGGCACGTCGACCCAGCGGCGCTCCTGCCAGCTCTTGTGCGCCAGCTCGGCCAGCTGCACGCCCTTGGCGCCTTCGCGCAGCGAAAATTTCCACAGCGCATCCTCGACCACATGGCGCAAAAAGTCTTCCCACTGCGCCTTGAAGCCGTTGTCGAACGCCTGCGTCTCCGGCACTTCCTCCCAGGTGTCCAGGAAATTGATCGGCTGCGCCTGGTCGGGGTTCCACACCGGCTTCGGCGTGTTGACGCGGTGCTGCGTCCAGCACTTCATCAGGCCGCAGACGGCAGAGCCATGCGTACCGTCGACCTGGAAGGTGACGAGATCGTCGCGGCGCACGCGCACCGCCCAGGACGAATTGATCTGCGCCACGACGCCGCCATCGAGCTCGAAGGTCGCATAGGCTGCATCATCGGTATCGGCCTTGTATGCCTTGCCGGCCTCGTCGACACGGCTCGGAATATGGGTCGCGCCATAGCAGCTGACCGCCTTGACCTCGCCGAACAGGTTGTCGAGCACATAGCGCCAGTGCGGCAGCATATCGAGGATCATGCCGCCGCCGTCGGCCTTGCGGTAATTCCATGACGGCCGCTGCGCCTTGACGCCCCAATCGCCCTCGAACACCCAATAGCCGAACTCGCCGCGCACCGAGAGGATCTTGCCGAAGAAGCCGCTGTCGCGCAGCAGCTTGATCTTCCTGAGACCGGGCAGGAACAGCTTGTCCTGCACCACGCCATTCTTGACGCCGGCCTTTTCGGCGATCGCTGCGATCGACAGCGCCTCATCCAAGGTCTCGGAAATCGGCTTTTCGCAATAGACATGCTTGCCCGCGGCAATCGCCTTCTTCAGCAGGCCGACGCGCATCTGGGTCGAGCCGGCATCGAAGAAGATCGTGTCATCAGGGTTGGCCAGTGCGGCCTCGAGGTCGGTCGTTGTGCGGGCCACGCCATGTTTTTTGGCGATCTCGCCGATCTTGTCGGCATTGCGGCCCACCAGGATCGGATCGGGCACCAGGCGATCGCCATTGGCAAGCATCATGCCGCCCTGGTCGCGGATCGCCAGGATGGAACGGACCAGATGCTGATTGTAACCCATGCGGCCGGTAATGCCGTGCATGATGATGCCGATCGATTTCACCGCCATCGTTTGCCTCCCATAAATAACCATATGGTTACATCATAGGCACTCGAAAAGACGACTGTCAACCCATGCCGCAGGCAGGGGAAGCCGGCAAATGAACCGAGAGTCCGATTTTTGCGAGGTGGCGGCCTAGGGCCGGAGATAGGCGAAAATCACATCGACGATGTGCTGGCCCCAGGCATCCAGTTCCGCCTTGTCGGCGAGGTTGCGGCGGAAGATCGTCGACAGCGTCCAGCGATTGGTGAGGAAGAAAGCGCCGAGCGAGGCGATGCTCATATAGATCTTCACCGGATCGAGCCCGGCGCGGAAGTCGCCGCTGGCGACGCCGCGTTCGAGCAGGCCGGAAATCTCGTTCACCAGCGGCGAATGCAGTTCGAAAATCCGCGCCGAACGTTTCAAAAATTTCGCCTTGTTGAGATTCTCGGTGCCGAGAATGCCGAGGAATTCCGGATGATCGAGGAAATATTGCCACGTGAAAACAATAAGTTCGCGCATGCCCTCCTTGGGCGCGCGATGCGACAGATCAAGCCGTTGCTCGGCCGAACGGATCGCCACATAGCTGCCTTCGAGCACCGCGACATAAAGCGCGTCCTTGCCGCCGAAATAGTGGTAGAGCATGCGCTTGTTGATATTGGCGCGCTCGGCAATCGCATCGATCCGCGCCCCGCCATAGCCGCGCTCGGCGAATTCCTTGGTGGCCGCCTGCAGGATCGCCTGGCTCGTCCTTTCAGGATCGCGCTGCCGCGCCTTCGGCTCGCCGGCACTCTCAGCCTTGCCGCGTCCCCGCCCGGTCTTCACCTCGTCCATATCCACCTCGGCCCTGTGTTCGCCGGCCCTGTTGGCCGCATTCGTTCAGACAACTAGCCGATCATGGCGGTCGTTGACAGCCCCTCGCGGTTTCGCATCGCCAGTAACCATTTAGTTACAATTGATCGACACTTCGGCCGTTGGTGTGCCGAAGGCAGAACAGACGCATTTCATCGCCGCGACGACTGCGGCGCCGGGTGAATGCACGTACGGAGCCAGGCGGCACCCCCCTCTGCCCTGCCGGGCATCTCCCCCTCAAGGGGGGAGATTGGATGGGGCGCTCTTCCTGCCTCGATCTGCCGTCACATACTCATACTC
>NZ_JBFUFF010000194.1:0-6188 GCF_056403555.1 Rhizobium sp. P2_G2 | reverse complement strand
CATCGCCGAAGTCGCCGCTTGGGAACACCGACGCAATCAAAGTGGAGCCCGCATCAAATGGATGTTCTCAACCGAGCAAGCCCGCGCCAAACTTGCCAAAGCATACCCAAACCCAATCGCCAAAGAGTCATAATCTCTGTGCAGAGGTACTAGTTGCGACACGATAGAATGCCCCATCTCTTGCAAAGCACGCGGCGGCAAGGCCCGTGTTCGCCCGAATTCGCAAACCGATACGCAACCGTTCAATAGAAGGAGCCGGATATGCCCAAGACGATCAGTTCCGACCGAACCGAACAATGGCTGATCGACAGCTCGAATGCCGAGTGGACGCTCGAAGACAGCGGTTCGATTTCCGCCAATGGCGTGGCGATCCTGGAAGACAGCCCTCAGTCGCGCAATACCATCTACCTTCACGGCGAAGTTCACTCCGGCGATGAGCAGAACGGGTCGGTTGGCCTCGAGCTCGACGGCTCGCGGACACATGTGCGTCTTGAGAAGGGCGCTTTGATCGATACCGAAACCGGCATCCACCTGGTCGGCCGGTTGGATAAAGTACTCAACAAGGGGACCATCGACGTTACCGGAACCGGCATTGTCACCGAGGATACGATAACCAACGGCGTGCGATCGAGATTTCCCTGGATAACGAACCATGGTGAGATTTCCGGCGCGACCGGCATGCAGCTCGACAATGCCGTCGTCAACAACCAGGCCCACGGTATCATCAGCGGCGTCGATGTCGGCATTTCGGCGGCCGGCGTCTCCGGCACCACTGCCGTCATCTTCAATCTTGGCACGATTTCAGGCGACGTTGCGGTCGCAGGCGGCGACGGCGTGCTGAAATTGGACAATTCCGGCCATATCAATGGTTCGATCCTGCTAGGCGGAGGCGATGATGCCGCTTTTTTCTACAGCAGCAGCCATGTGACGGGTGCTGTCGACGGTGGCGAAGGCAATGACGATTTCACAATCGACGGCAGCGCACGTTTCGATCAAGCCATCGCCGGCGGCGCCGGGGACGACATCTATCACCTAGTCGCCGGAAAGCCCCGCGCGACGCTCGTCGAGCAACAGGATGGCGGCACGGACGCGATCTGGGCGGATTCCAGCTATACGCTACAGGACAATTTTGAGTGGTTGTTCGTCAGCTCGGTGCACAAACACGGTTTCGGCAATGGCAACGACGCCGACAACCTCATCTATGCGGGCCCGAGCAAGGACCTGCTCAACGGCGGCGCCGGTAATGACGTGCTGGCAAGCGTCCAAAGGGGTGGGCTGGACACGCTGATCGGCGGCGCAGGCGACGACACGTTCGCTTTTGCCCATTTCAAAAGTGTCGCCCAGGATTTTACAGCAGGCGAGGACAAGCTGGCCTTCGCCGACGCGAGCGGCATAACCTCCTATGACGGCGCTCGCATCGAACAGCATGGCGACGATACCTGGATCGGTTTCACCAAGAATGACAGCTTCCGCGTCCGCGCCATCCTGCATGGCGTGGATGCATCGACACTGACTGCGGACGACTTCAGTTTCCACTATCAGGTCAACCCCTTCTGGTCCGAGGCTTGATCCGCAGGAAACCTTATCCGAAAGGTGGACGCGAAGCGGCTTGCGGCAGGCTACACCAACCCAGCCTGGTCAACGGCGGGGCGCAGTCCGAGATGCCCGTTGTCCGTCGGTATTGGCGAGCAAGACGCAACCTTTCCATCGCGAGAGCCGGAAATGCCGGAGACGATCAGTTCCCCGATAACCGAACAATGGCAGATCGACACGTCCAGTGCGCTCTGGACGCTCGAAGCCAGCGGTTTTCGATCTCCGCCAATGGCGTGGCGGTCCTCGAAGACGATACCGAGGCACACAACAGGCTTGATCTCTACGGCCCGGTCAAGTCCGGCGACAAGGCCGGCGGACTGATCGGCGTTAAGCTGTTGGCACCCGGACACGTGCATCTTCATAACGCTTGGCTCGTATTCAACGACGAGGACACGCTCATTTCGAAAGACGTGCGGATCGACCATTCGACAAACGAAGATTTCCAACCTTCGGTTCCGTTTCACAGCGACCATCTTGACGGCGAGGCGTCAGCACATCGCCCTGCGACAAGTTGCCGCCTATCTCGGTCGCCTTTTCAAGTGTTTAAATTTCCGCCGGAAACGTTTTCAGGCGCAGCCGCGGCCAGCGCTTCATTTAATTTAAAGGCTTGATTAATTTAAAGGCTTGATGATCACCCTGATTTCGGAGGTTCTATTGGTCCGACAATACCAATATTCAGCGCAAAGCATCTCCAACCTGATCGCCGCCATATACGACTGTGTTCTTGCGCCTGAAAAATGGACGGAAGTGCTCGAAGCGATCAGGACCGAGTTCAATTTTCAAAACGCGGCACTGTCGGTGACCGGATATCAGGGAATAATGCTTCTTGGCGCCGCGGTTGGGGTCGATGACTATTGGTTGGCGCGGATACTAGACTATGGAACGGCGCCCGCAGATGCCTGGGGAGGCGTGGATAGACTGAACGAACTTCCCCTCGAGGAACCCGTCGTTCAGTCTCGCGCGATGCCCGACTATGATCGGGAAAGCAATCGGTATTTTGTTGAATGGGTACGGCCGCAAGGTATCGGCGACGCCATCACGATCAACCTCGAACGCGCCGCGAACTCTGCGTCCAACCTCACCATGGGACGGCACGAGTCGGCCGGGCCGGTCACCGACGTGGAACTAGAAGGCCTGAGGATGCTGGCGCCGCATATGCGACGGGCGCTTGCGATCAGCCAGGTTCTTGAGTTGAAGACCATAGAAGCCGCCACATTCGTCTCGACCCTCGAGACGTTCAATTCGGCAATCCTGCTCGTCGATGAAGAAACTGCCTTTGTCCACGCGAACGCCGCCGCGGCGACGATGCTGAAGGCCAAATACCCGTTCACGCTAAACGACAATCGGCTTGTCCTGCCGCAGGCAACCGCCACGGAAGCGTTGAGGGAAGCGGTGCGGAACACCGCGACTGGTTCGCTGACATTGCTGTCGCGCGGCGCTGGTATTCTGGTATCTCTTGACGATGAAGCGCCAATGGTCCTGCATGTCATGCCATTGCTGCGCTCCGAATATGACCGCTATGCCGAGCAACGTGCGGCTGCTGCGATCTTCGCGTCGCCGGCCGCCGCTCCCCCGCAAATGCCCGCCGATGCCCTCGCACTGTTGTACGGGCTGACGCCCGCCGAAACCCGCGTCTTCGAAATGCTGGTGGATGGCGAGAGGCAAAGCGAAATTGCGCTGAAACTGGGGCTGGCATTAAGCACGGTCAAAACACATTTGCATCGCGTGTTCGAAAAGACCGGCTACACGCGCCAAGTCGATCTCGTGCGGCTCGCCACGTCACTTTCGATGCCCCTCTAGGCTCGCACGGCAGATCGCGCACGCAAAGTTTCTGTAGTCGACAAGAAGTCAGCATCGCAGACTTTCAGATTCGGCGCATCATCCGAACGGTGGATGATCGCGATATAGGCTTGGATCGATGATGGAAAAGTGCAATATGGTTTGAATGATGGCTCAGCGGTTCGAATTGTCGGCGGTTCCTATGGCCGAACTGATCGGCGCGATCTACGGTTGCGTCCTTGCTCCATCCCAATGGCAGGCCGTGCTCGAGACGATTTGCCGGGTGTTCAATTTCCAAAACGGCATACTGGCTATCAACGGATTCGACGGCCATGCGATGCTCGGCGCCCTGGTGGGCGTCGAGGAAAACTGGCTGGGACGAATGCTGGAATATGGTGCGGCTGTGACTGATCTCTGGGGCGGACCACTTCGTATCCAGGAATTTCCACTGGAAGAGCCGATCGTCCAATCTCATGTTGCAACCGCCAAGGTTCTCCTCACCAACAGTTACTTCCAGGAATGGGCACGTCCGCAGGGCATAATCTATGCAGTCGCAATCGGGCTCGAACGCAGTCCGACGATGATTTCTAATCTTGCCCTTGGGCGTCACGAAACTGCAGGCGACATCAGCGAGGCAGAACTGGAAGGTCTAAGGATCCTTGCGCCTCATCTACGGCGCGCCGTCAATATCAGCAAAGTTCTGGAGTTGAAGACCATCGAAGCCGCGACATTTGCGTCGGTACTGGAAAACTTTACCGTCGGAATAGCCTTTGTCGATCACAACAACGCCTTGATTCACGCCAATGCCGCAGCCCATGCGATGTTGGCGGCGAAGGACCCACTCTATTTGAACGCTGGTCGGCTTGCCCTTCCGCTCGAAGCCGCCACCACAGCGTTGGATGAAGCGGTGCGCAAGGCTGCGGCGGGCGACCCCACCGCCGGAACGCGCGGCGTAGGTATTCCGGCAATGCGGAAAGATGGCACGCCCGCGGTGGTCCACGTCATGCCGCTCCGGCGCGAGATCGCATATCAGAACCTTGCATTGCGCCCGACGGCAGCGCTTTTCATTGCGCCAGCGGCGGCGGCATGGATGCCAACGGACGCAATTGCCTTGCTTTACGGCTTCACGCCGGCCGAATCCCGGATTTTCGAAATGATCGCGGCTGGGGAGCCTCCGACCCGAATCGCAAATCGCCTGGGTCTGGCACTCAGCACCGTCAAAACCCATCTCCTGCGCGTGTTCGAGAAGACCGGATGCAAACGCCAGGTCGATATTGTCAAGCTTGCCGCGTCTTTGTCTCTGACGTTTTAAAGCGCGTCGCATTCAACTTGATTCAGGTGACGCACTTTATCCTTTGTTTTTGCGCATGTCGTTGTCTCGAAACCAGAAAACCACTTTCGGGCGACATGCTGCAGCAGCAACGCAGTGATCTCCCGTCGATCTTTCGACGTGGATACGGCTCCTTAAGAGCACCAGATCTCATCCGAACGGTGGACGACGCTGCCAACTACCCTCGAATAGGGTGACGCTGTAGTTCAGCAACAGGACGCAAGATGGAAACGCCCAAGTGAGCAAGGCGTTGGCGGCGGCTTTCCTTCGCGCCGAAGCTGGCCTTCACTGTATCGTCAATCTGGCAGCAATGATCTGCTTCATTACGGAGAAAACCGATGCGCCTGAAAGATGATGCGTCTTTAAATGTAGAGCCGATATCGTCAGGTAGTGGTTGCCAAACTTGTCCTCGAACTCAATTTTGGTATTCGTGCCTTTGACAATCTCGCCGTCTTTGTGGGTAAAATAATGGCCCGTGAGGACAAATGAATTTTGGGAATYCGGGTCGTAAAACTCCGCTTGCGTTTTGTTGTGTCTGTCGAGTGTCAACTGTCCGGTGAAATTGGGATCGCCTGTTGAGTAAAGAGCATCGAACTTAACGCGCGCCATCGCTACCTCCTACATCTTTATTTTCATGATTATCAATATTTCTCCGCTCGCAGACAGATGGGTATGGCGAACCGTGCACGAAGGCGACAGCGCAGTTTCTCAATCGGAGACCAAGTTTTGTAGTCGACAAGAATCCAACATCGCAGACTTTCAGATTCGGCGCATCATCCGAACGGTGGATGATCGCGATATAGGCTTGGATCGATGATGGAAAAGTGCAATATGGTTTGAATGACGGCTCAGCGGTTTGAATTGTCGGCGGTTCCTATGGCCGAACTGATCGGCGCGATCTACGATTGTGTCCTTGCTCCCTCGCAGTGGCGGGAGGTGCTAGACCGCATCCGCCGGGAATTCAACTTCCACAACGGTATACTGGCTATCAACGGATTCGACGGCCAAGTGATCCTGGGCGCCGTGGTCGGCGTCGATGACGTCTGGCTGAGCCGAATGTTCGATTATGATCTCACGGCCGCAACCGATCTCTGGGGCGGTCCGCTTCGCATCCAGCAATACCCGCTTGAGGAGCCGATCGTCCACTCGCATCTGCAGTTCTACCATGAACGACCGGGAAATCCATATTATGAGAACTGGGTTCGCCCACAGGCCATAACCGATGCGGTCGCAATCGCACTCGAACGCAGTCCAACGATGATTTCCAATCTTTCCCTCGGGCGTCACGAATCTGCCGGAGACATCAGCGAGGCCGAGCTGGAGGGGCTGAGAATCCTTGCGCCTCATCTACGGCGCGCCGTCAATATCAGCAAAGTTCTGGAGTTGAAGACCATCGAAGCCGCGACATTTGCGTCGGTACTGGAAAACTTTACCGTCGGAATAGCCTTTGTCGATCACAACAACGCCTTGATTCACGCCAATGCCG
>NZ_JBFUFF010000193.1:0-6278 GCF_056403555.1 Rhizobium sp. P2_G2 | reverse complement strand
GATAGAGGCCGCGGACGGTGCTGCCGGCGTCGCCGCCGCAGCAGCCGGGAACCCAGACCTGATCCTCATGGACATTCAGCTTCCTGTGATAGACGGGTATGAAGCAACCCGCCGTATCAAAGCCAACCCGGCACTCCGCCACATTCCAATCATTGCCGTTACCTCCTATGCGTTGTCGGGCGACGAGGCGAAAGCGCTTGCTGCGGGATGCGATGGCTACCTTGCCAAGCCATTCAGCCCGCGTGAATTGCTGGCAAAAGTTCGCGGATTTCTTGCGTAAGGGAGATGGGACATTGCACGATCCGCCACTCATTCTTGCCGTCGACGATACCTTTGAAAATCTCGAAATCCTGCGCCTTCGCCTTGAAGCGAACGGTTATGAAGTGGTGACTGCCGCCGATGGCGAAGAAGGGCTTGCGAAGGCGCGTGACCTCAAGCCGGATCTGATCCTCCTCGACATCATGATGCCCAAACTCGATGGCATCAGCGCTGTTCGCATTCTCAAGCAGGATGTCTCCCTTCGATCGATCCCGGTCATCCTTGTCACAGCCAAGGCCGATATACGGGACGTGGTTGAAGGATTGGACGCCGGCGGCGACGACTATCTGACCAAGCCGTTTGAGCACAGGGCGCTGCTGGCTCGTGTGCGGTCGATGCTGCGCCAGAAGGCGCTTCACGATACGGTCGAGAGCCAGGCACTGCGCCTGGAGGATCAGGCCGCCCAATTGGCGGTATGGAATCGCTCCCTTGAACAAACGGTGGCCGAGCAGGTAGCGGAAATCGAGCGAATGGGCCGGCTCAGGCGATTCTTGCCGGCGCAGGTCGCCGACGTCATCATCGCGGCGGGGGATGGCGACTCGCTTCTGCAAAGCCACCGGCGCGACGTGACAGTGGTTTTCTGCGATCTGCGCGGCTTTACGGCCTTCGCCGAGACGGCCGAGCCCGAAGAGGTGATGGCGGTCCTCAGCGAATACCATTCCTGTCTGGGCGAGCTGATCACGCGCTACGGAGGGACTTTGGAGCGCTTTGTCGGTGATGGTCTTCTTGTCGTCTTCAACGATCCTTTGCCCTGCGCTGACCACACCGAAAAAGCCGTCAGTATGGCAACGGGGATGCGTGATGCCATTGACGAGCATTCGGAACAATGGCGCAAACGTGGCTATTTGCTTGGCTTCGGCATCGGCATCGCGCGTGGCCACGCAACCATCGGGCAAATCGGCTTCGACCAGCGCTCGGATTATGCTGTCATCGGCACCATCCCCAACCACGCCGCCCGATTGTGCGAGCAGGCCAAATCCCGACAGATCCTCGTCAGCCAAAGAGTTTTCGGCACCGTGGAATCGTTGGTCGAAGCTGTCAAAGTTGGCGAATTGAGTTTGAAAGGGTTCCATCGCCCTATGCCGGCCTACGAAATCGTCCGATGGCTTGGCTGACGAACCCTGCCAGATATGAGGCCGGCATTCGCGGCAATCTCCGCGAGGCTGCGCGGGCGGGAAAAATTCTCGGACCATTCCTTAAGCGCCAGCCTCGCCTCCTCGGCCGAGGTCGGCGAGCGCTATGGTTCAAAAGGCAGCTTGGCCTGCCAACGCCGAAATGACTCGCGAATAGCAGCGACGGCGCGACCGGTTTACGATGAATCTCGCCGAGGCGTCGGGACTTTGAAGCGGCTATTGCTACGACGCAGCCATCCGTGACCACGATGGTCCGCCCTGGCAGACCGTGCGAGGGTGTGCACCGGCGACTCATCATTGCGCCATACAAGGCCGGCTGGAAGAAGGAGGCAAGGGTGGAGCGCTGAGCGCTCCTTACCGATCAGACGATTGTAAAATAGGCCGCCGTTATTGCAGCATCGTTCGAAAGATGAGCGAATTTCACCGCATCATAGCGGTGGCCCGAACCATCGCGGTCGAAGAACAGGTCTCCCGTGTCGCCGTCATAGATGATGCGATCATCCGCTCTGACCTTGTGAGCGCTTTCATCGACGAACGCGGTGGGCGCCAGCTTGCCTTTGGCCAGACCTGAGAAGACATGATGATCGAGCTGGATGCGGTCTGCAAGGGCGATGTCGTCGATAATATCGACATTGCCAGGATTGAGAGCGGTCGTAAAACAAAACGTATCCTGGCCCATACCACCAGTCAGCAAATCCTTGCCGCCTCCTCCCGCCAGCTTATCCGAGCCACTGCCGCCGGAGAGCGTGTCACTGCCGCCACCGCCATTAAGAACGTCATCGCCGTCGCCCGTCGTCACGCTGTCGTTGCCGATACCGGTCGCGATCGTGAACCGCTCCACACCGGTGAACAGAAGCCGGCCGGTGCTGCCATACTGCACGCCATTGTCGCCATTGCTATAGTAATCGGTACCCAGGCCGCCGGATGAGCCGGCATTGCTGTAGATCGCAAACGTGACACTCTGTTTTGCGGCTGAATAGTCGGCAATCAACAGATCGTTTTCGCMACTGCCCATATTGACGGCGTTGTTGCCGCTGGTCGCCGCCGTCGCGCCGCCATGGATAGACACCGCGTCGCCGCCGGAGCCTGTCGACACGGTATTGCCGTAAGCCGCAAAATCAGCTCCAAGGGTGATCTTGTCGGCCTGGTTCGTGGTGACGAGATCGAGCCGCTCGACATTTCTTACCGCCGAGCCATCCGACATCTTCTGCGTCTTCGATGGCGTGGAAAAATCGAGGCTGATGCCCGAGCCCAACAAGGACAGGTCCGCTTTCCATTGGTCGATGCCGGCGCCGCCATCGATCGTCGCCTTGCCGCGGCCGCTGTCCAGCAGATCGTCGCCAAGGCCACCGGTCAAACTGTCGTCTCCGTCGCCGGTCCTGATGCTGTCATTGCCGCTGCCTGTCGCTATCGTAAACCGCTCGACACCTGTGAACAGCAGCCGCCCCGCCCCAGCATATTGCGCACCATTGTTGCCATCGCTGTAATAGTCGGTCGCAAGGCCTCCCAAACTGCCGGTATTGCTGTAGATTGCGAACGTCACCGCCTCGGTCGCGGTTGAATAGTCGGCGCTTAGCAGGTCGGTGTCGCCAGTGCCCAGTTGGACTGTATTGATGCCGCTTGTTGCGGAGGTCGCACCGCCGTGGATGAACACGGCATCGCTGCCGAAGCCGGAGGAGACGGCATTGCCGTAAGCGGCGAAATCCGCTCCCAAAGTTATCTTGTCGGCCTGGTTCGTCGCGACAAGATCAAGCCGTTCGATCTTTTTGATCGTTGAGCCATCTGCCATGGTCTGCGTGACTGAGGGCGTGGAGAAATCGAGTGTGACGCCCGAGCCCAGCAGCGACAGGTCCGCTTTCCATTGATCGATGCCGCCGCCGCCGTCGATCGTCGCCTTACCGCGGCCGCTGTCCAAGAGGTCATCGCCGCCACCACCGCTTAAACTGTCATCTCCGTCGCCGGTCCTGATACTGTCGTTGCCAGCACCGGTCGACACCGCGAACCGCTCGACCCCGGTGAACAGCAGGCGACCGGCGCCGGCATATTGCGCACCATTGTTGCCGTCGCTGTAGTAATCGGTCGATAGGCCTCCCGAGCTGCCGGTATTGCTGTAGATCGCAAACGTCACCGCTTCGGTGGCAGCCGAATAATCGGCACTCAGCAGGTCGGTGTCGCCGGTGCCCATTTGGATGGTATTGGTGCCGCTCGTCGTAGAGGTTGCGCCACCATGGATGAACACGGCGTCGCTGCCGAAGCCGGAGGAAATGATATTGCCATAAGCGGCGAAATCGGCCCCGAGGGTGATCGTGTCGGCCTGGTTCGTCGCAACAAGATCGAGCCGTTCGATCTTTTTGATGGTTGAACCATCCGCCATCGTCTGCGTCACCGAGGGCGTAGAGAAATCCAGTGTGACGCCCGAGCCGAGCAGCGACAAGTCCGCTTTCCACTGGTCAATGCCGCCGCCGCCATCGATCGTCGCCTTGCCGCGGCCACTGTCCAGGAGGTCATCGCCACCGCCGCCGCTCAGAATGTCCGCGCCGTCCCCCGTTTTGACACTGTCGTCGCCGCTGCCCGTCGAGACGTTGAATTGCTCGACGCCGGTGAACAGCAAGCGCCCGATGCCGGCATATTGGAGGCCATTGTTGCCGTTACTGTAGTAGTCCGTCGCGAGACCGCCCGAGGCGCCGGTATTGCTGTAGATCGCGAACGTCACTGCCTCGCTGGCGGCTGAGTAATCGACGACCAGGAGATCGCTATCGCCGCTGCCCATCGCCGCCTGGTCCGCGCCAACATCGGCAGTGCTCGCTCCCCCCTTGCCGACATCGACGATATCGCTGCCGGCGCCGGTGTCGAATGTATCCCCCTTTGCCCCGCCGATGAAATAATCAGTCAGCGCGCCACCTTTGTTGAGTACGTTTACATGCGTCAGGCTACCGCGGATGGTAAAGGCCTCGATGTTGGAATAGAGCACCTCATCGCTGCCATCGCTGCCAAACTCTCCTGCCACGACGTAAGTGTAGACGGAATCGCCGCCCGGGCTGTGAACCGTGTTGGTGGCGAAGGAGACGCCAAGGTCGAGGCTGCTGAAGTCTAAGGTCAGACGATCGTTGCCTCCGCGGCCATCGACCTCGTCGTGGTCGCCAGTAAGGGGGGCGAGATCGTCGCCGCCGCTGCCGCCATTGAGGACATCGTTTCCAGTCGTCCCCTGTATTTGCGCGACAATCGTCTGGTCGTCGAATGCCAGGCGCTCGATGCCGCTCAGGATATCCGTGCCATCCGTGCCCTGTACGGTGATCGTTCCGGAGACGATATCTCTGACGATCGTGTAGCTGGCGGCATTGCCGACGAAGATCGCGGTGTCGGCATTGCCGGCGCCGCCGATGATCGTGTCATTGCCGGGGCCACCTTGGATCGTGTCGTTGCCGGCACCGCCGTCAATGACGTCATTGCCCGCCAGGCCGAAAATCCAGTCATCCGCGCCGCTGGGAGCGCCACCAGTTGCGCCCGGATGGGCGGCATCGATCACATCGCCGCCATGGGTGCCGTAGATCGGCTCGATCGCATCGGTCACATGGATCGTCAGGATCTGATTATCGAAATGCCCGTCTTCGTCGGTGGCGCGGACTTTTACGACGAAGGTATTGTCATGGTCGCTGTCGCGCGGATTTTCGAAGTCGGGCAATATCTTGAACGACAGAAAGCCGTTTGCCGGATTGAGGTAGAATTTGTCGGCATCCGATCCGCCGACGATCGAATAGGTCAAGGTGTTGCCCGATACCAGATCCCAGCCTTCGACCCGTGTGACGACGCCGCTGTCGCTGGAACTCGTGCTTTCAGCCACGTTGATCACGGCCGTGTCGCCGCCGCCATTCGACTGGATTTGCGGATTGTCCGAACCGATCGAGGCTCCGAACGAATATGTGCCTATACCGCCATCATCGTATGCTCTGGCGACCAGATAATAGGAACCTGTGGTCTTCGCCTTGAAAACCAGCCTCGAATTTTCCTCAAAGCCACCGTCATCGGCGCTTTTGATGATCGTGCCTGCACTGTCCAGCAGCCGCAGAGCTGGATCGGCGAGCGTGCCATCGCCGCTGGCATGTCCGTTGAGGTCGAAGACGTAGGTATTTCCGGCAACCAAATCGATCTTGTACCAATCACCTTCGCCGAAATCGCTGATCGTCCCGGTCTGGTTCGTTCCCAAGGCGAGCGCTTGGGCGCTCCCCGACTGCGTAGCGAACGCGTTGCTCTCGTCGGTCACGCCGATGTAGAAATGCTGGCTTTGGCCGAGATGGGCGGTCAGATTGGCCAGGAGGTCGGTGGACTGATTGCTGAGGTCGGTCGCCGTGGCCGTGTCGACAATGGCACCGTTCGAGAACTGAAACCCGGAAACCAGCGTGCCGTCCAGGCCGGAACTGATCAGACTAGCGCCGTCATTGCTGATGATTGACGCGCCCACTTTGCCGATGAGGTCGGCGACCGACAGATTGGTCAAACTGCCGCCGTCGTTGGAAATCAGGCTGCCGCCATCGTTGCTGATGATGCTCGCACCGTCGGTGCTGATGATACTGGCACCGTCATTGCTGATGATGCTGGCCCCGTCATTGCTGATAATGCTGGCCCCATCGTTGGAGATGATGCGCAGAATATCGAAATTGCCGGTATCGCTTTTGATGGTGATCGGGTTCAGACCATCATGTGTGGAATTCTGTAGCGTAACCAACAAATGCGGATCGCTGGCCCCACCTGCCGCGTCCGGATTGAACGACGCCTCGAGCCGCACTGGATTGCCCGGAACTGTGGACGTCAGAAGGTAATGGGTAAGAT
>NZ_JBFUFF010000192.1:0-6309 GCF_056403555.1 Rhizobium sp. P2_G2 | reverse complement strand
ACTGCGTGCCGTCGATCATCACCAAGATGACGCTCGATTTCGGCTTCGTCATCCTCATCGCCTCGTCGCTCTCCTTCCTCGGCCTCGGCGTCCAGCCGCCGACCCCGGACTTGGGCTCGATGGTGTCGGACGGCGCCAAATACCTGCCTGACAGCTGGTGGCTCACCGTATTCCCCGGCCTCGCCATCCTCGTCGCCGTCTTCGGCTTCAACCTGATCGGCGATGCCTTGCGCGAAATCCTGGGGGTCGACCAATGACCGTACCGACACTCAGGATCGACAACCTGCGCCTCGGCTTCAAGACCTGGTCGGGCATGAGCGAAGTGCTGCACGGCATCTCGCTGCATATCAGGAAGGGCGAGCGCGTCGCACTTGTCGGCGAAAGCGGTTCCGGCAAGTCGGTCACCGCCCGCATCGTGCTCGGCATGCTGCAATCCCTCAGGACCGCGCGCATTTCCGGTACGGTCGAATTCGAAGGCACGGATCTGGAAAAGCTCAGCTATGCCGACCGCCACAAGCTGCGCGGCACCAAGATGTCGATGATCTTCCAGGACCCGACCTCGTCGCTCAATCCGGTCTACACCATCTTCACCCAGTTCAAGGAAGTGCTCGAACGCGCCGAGCCCGGCATTTCCAATGACGCCGCCCGCCGCAAGGCTTCGGAAGCCTTGAAGGATGTCGCAATCACCGAACCGGACCGGGTGCTCGATTCCTACGCCTTCCAGCTCTCCGGCGGCATGAACCAGCGCGTCATGATCGCCATGGCGCTGGTCAACAATCCCGCTTTGCTGCTCGCCGACGAGCCCGGCACGGCGCTCGACGTCACCGTCCAGGCCCAGACGCTGAAGCTGATGTCGGAGCTGGTCGAGAAGCACCACACCGCAGTGCTGTTCATCTCGCACAATCTCGGCGTGGTGCGCGAATTCGCCGACCGCGTCTATGTCATCTACAAGGGCAATATCGTCGAGCAGTGTTCGACCGAAAGATTGTTCGCCGCGCCGCAGCATCCCTACACCAAGGCGCTGCTCGCCGCCGTGCCGCGCATCACCGGCGGCGGCATTCCCGACATTTCCGACGATCCCGCGACATTCCTGGCGCCGCTCGTCGCACACACCGGCTTCAGCGAGAAGGAGTTACTCTCATGAGCAAGCTTCTCCGGGTCGTGGATGTCTCCAAGCAATTCTCCGTCAACGGCCGCAAGGTCCAGGCGCTCGACCACGTCTCCTTCGACGTCGAGCAAGGCGAATGCCTGGCGATCGTCGGTGAATCCGGCTCCGGCAAGTCGACCATTGCCAATATCATCCTCGGGATCTACGCTGCCACCTCCGGCCGCCTGATCTTCAGGGATAAGGACCTGCCGGCGAAACGCGAGAAGGACCATCGCCGTGCCATCCAACTGGTGCAGCAGAACCCACTGTCCTCGCTCAATCCCCGCCGCTCCGTCGGCGCCTCGCTCAGGCTGGCGCTCGATGTTCACGATATCGGCGACAGGGCGGGCCGGGCGAAACGGACCGAAGAGCTTCTGGAGGAAGTAGGCCTCCCCACCGATTTCCGGACGCGGTCCCCTTCCGCTCTGTCCGGAGGTCAGCGTCAGCGCGTGGCGATTGCCCGCGCGCTGGCCTGCCAGTCCGAGCTCGTCGTGCTCGACGAGCCGACCTCGGCGCTCGACGTGCTGGTCCAGGCCCGGGTGCTGAAGCTCTTGAAAGACCTCAAGGACAAACGCGGCCTGACCTATGTGTTCATCACCCATGACCTCTCGGTCGTGCGCAACATCGCAAACCGCGTCGCCGTGTTCGAAAAGGGCAAGCTGGTCGAGCTTGGCGACACCGACGCGATCTTCGAACATCCCGCCCACCCCTATACGCGCCGCCTGATCGGCGCAGTCCCCGTCGTCAGCCGAGAGGAAGCGGCCCTGCGCGACAGCATTATGGAGAATGGAAATGCCTGATTACGAGAATTTCGTCGCCGCCGTCGCGGAGACCGGCCAGCCCCAGAAGGCCTTCGCGGCGCTGGAACAGCTGACCCGTGACCTCGTCGGGGTAAAACTCTTCACCGTCATGACCAGCGACACCAACAAGAAGCTTGCCGAGCGCGTCTATTCCAACATGCCCGATGCCTATCCGGTCTCCGGCACCAAGCCCTATAACGAGACCTACTGGTCCGACATCACGCTGAAGCAGAAGCGCACCTTCGTCGCCAACACCATCGAGGACATTTCCAAGGTGTTCGACGACCATCCGCTGATCAAGTCGCTCGGCTGCGAGAGCGTCATCAACGTGCCGATCACCGTCGACGGCCTAGTCATCGGCACGATCAACTGCCTGCACGAGGAAGGTTTCTACACCGAAGACCGCGTCAAGGCCGCCGAAGCGCTAAAACTGCCCGGCACCGTCGCCATGCTGCTTTTGGCAAAATCCCGGGAGGCTGATCAAGCCAAGGAGACGGGCGTATGAGCACGAAAACCATCCGCGTCGCCACCGATGTCGGCGGCACTTTCACCGATCTCGTCTGCTTCGAGACCGATCACGCAACCGGACAGTCGCGGGTGACGACCGCCAAATCCGACACGACGCCGCCCAATTTCGAAGAGGGCGTGCTCAATGTGCTGGAGAAGGGCGGCGTCGACCCGAAATCGGTGGATTTCCTCGCCCATGGCACCACCGTCGTCATCAATGCCCTGACCGAGCGCAAGGGCGTCAAGGTCGGCCTGATCACCACCGAGGGCTTTCGCGATTCACTCGAAATCGCCCGCGGCAACCGGCCGGATTTCTTCAACCTGCATTACCAGAAGCCCGAGCCCTTCGTGCCACGCTATCTGCGCCGCGAACTACCCGGCCGCTTCAACTATCATGGCAAGGAATTGAAGCCGCTCGATCTATCCGGCCTGCCGGAGATCCTTGCGGGCTTCAAGGCAGAGGGCGTGCAGGCGATCGCCATCTGCTTCCTGCATTCCTATGCCAATCCCAGCCACGAGCAGGCGACGCAGGCCGAGGTGCAGCGCCTCTGGCCGGGCATTGCCACCGTCTCCTCGCACCAGATCACCCGCGAATGGCGCGAATATGAGCGCACCAGCACCACCGTGCTCTCGGCCTATGTGCAGCCGGCCGCCGAACGCTACCTGCAGCGCTTGAACCAGGGCCTGTCGACCAAGGGTTTCGATGGCAACCTGTTCATCATGCAGTCGAACTGCGGCGTCGATTCACTCGAAAGCGTGTCGAAAATCCCGATCACCATGGTCGAAAGCGGCCCGGCCTCTGGCTTCTGGGGTGCGGCCGAACTCGGCAAGCTGATCGGCGAGAAGAATGTCCTGGCGCTCGACATCGGCGGCACGACGGCGAAATGCTCGCTGATCGAGGACGGCAAGGTCAGGATCATGACCGATTACTGGATCGAGCGCAGCCGGCTCTCCTCCGGCTATCCGATCATGGTGCCGGTGGTCGACCTGGTCGAGATCGGCAATGGCGGCGGCTCGATCGCCTGGGTCGATGATTTCGGCAAGCTGCATGTCGGCCCGCAATCGGCCGGCGCCATGCCCGGCCCCGCCGCCTATGGCCGCGGCGGCACCAAGGCGACCACCACCGACGCCAATCTCTGGCTCGGCCGCATCAACCGCGACTATTTCTGCGGCGGCGCCATCAATGCCGACATGGTCTCGGCGGAAAAGGCGCTCAACGACGTCGCCGAAAAGCTCGGCGGCAGCGCCGACGACGTGGCGCGCGGCATCATCCGCATCGCCAACAACAACATGGTCAATGCGCTGAAGCTGGTATCGCTCAACCGCGGCCACGATCCACGCGACTTCACGCTCGTCGCCTTCGGCGGCGGCGGCGGCATGCATGCCGTGGCGCTGGGCGTCGAACTCGGCGTCAAGAAGGTCGTCATCCCCGCCGGCGCCTCGGTGTTCTCGGCCTGGGGCATGATGATGTCGGACCTGCGCCGCGACTATTTCATGACCAAGCTCGCCGATCTCAGGACCGGTGCGGCCCAGGTGATCGAAGGCGTGTTCACCGAAGCCGAAGCGCTGGCGCTAAAACAGTTCGGCGAGGAAGGTGTGGCCAGGGACAAGGTGAAGTTCCTGCGCTACGGCAAGTTCCGCTACCAGAACCAGGAACACACGACCGAGGTCCTCGTCGAAGGCGAAGTCACCGACGCGCGTCTGGCGGCCATTGAGACCGCTTTCCACGAGACCTATGAGCGCGAATATACCTATCGCCTCAAGGCCCCGGTGGAACTGGTCGGCATCCATCTCGTCGCCTCCGCCGAAGTCGGCAAGCTGACGATGAAGGAACAGAAGAAAGGCTCAGCCGATGCCTCGCCGGCGCTGAAGGGTGAACGCGATGTGGATTATGCGCTCGAAGGCATCCACAGGGCGAAAATCTACGACGGCAAGAAATTCACCCCCGGCATGACTTTTACCGGCCCGGCCGTGGTCGAGGACCCCGGTACGACCATCGTCATCCATCCCGGCAACCGCGTCGAAGTCGATGGCTTCGGCAATATCCACATCCATCTCCAGGGAGCGTGACAATGACAGAAATTTCCCACGATCCAATCACGCTGGAAATCATCCAGAACTCGCTGCAGGCCACTGCCGACGAGATGTTCGCCGCGATGAAGAAGACGGCGATGAGCTCGATCATCTATGAAGTGCTCGACATGGGCACCGGCATCACCGACGCCCAGGCCCGCCTCGCCTCCTCCGGCGCCGGCATTCCCGGCTTCATCGGCGTGCTCGACAAGGCGGTAAAAGTGCTGGTGAAGAAATTCGACAAGCCAGGCGATATCGAGCCCGGCGACGTCTTCATCACCAACGACCCCTATTATGGCGGCGTCACCCATCTCAACGACCTCGTCGTCTGCATGCCGGTTTTCGCCGAGGGCCGGATCATCGCCTGGACCGCCAACATCGCCCATAATTCCGATGTCGGCGGCAAGTCGCCGGGGTCGCTGTCGGCCGATGCGACGGAAATCTTCCAGGAAGGCATTCGCCTGCCGGCGATCAAGATGATTTCGAAGGGCGAGCCGATCCCCGGCATTTTCGACATCATCACCGTCAATTCCCGCATGCCGGATTTCCTCGAAGGCGATCTCTGGGCGGCCATCGCCGCCGTCCGCATCGGCGCCAGGCGCCTCGTCGACCTCGCCACAAAATATGGCGTCGACACGTTCGAGGCGGCCATGGCCGGCTTCATGGACCATGGCGAGAAGGTGGCGCTCGCCGCCCTTGCCGACCTGCCGCACGGCACGTTCGAACTGACCGAAGAGCAGGACGACGGCCGCATGTTCAATGTCAAGGTGACGATCTCCGACACCGAATTCGTCGTCGACCTCCGCGACAATCCCGAACAGGATCGCGGCCCCTCCAATGCCGGCTATGACGATACGCTCGTCTCGATGCAGGTGATCTTCAAGGCGCTGACCGCCCCGGATTCACCCGCCAACGAAGGCTCGTTCAGGCCGCTCCGGCTGCTCACCACCGAAGGCACCACCTTCCACGCCAAGGAACCCGCCGCCGTCGGCTTCTACTACGAACTCGGCATCCGCGGCTATGACCTCGTCTGGCGCTGCCTGGCGCCGCACATCCCCGAAAAGCTGCCGGCCGGGCATTTCTCCTCGATCGCCGGCACCTTCATCGGCGGCATCCATCCCGATACCGGCCGGCAATATACGATCATCGAGCCGCAGATCGGCGGCTGGGGCGCCTCGAAAGGCCGCGACGGCAACAGCGCCATCTTCTCCGCCGTCCATGGCGAGACCTACAATTGCCCGGCCGAGATTTCCGAAGCCCGCAACGGCCTGTTCGTCGACCGCATGGAGCTCAACACCGATCCGGGCGGCGAAGGCCAATGGTCCGGCGGACACGGCATCCGCATGGATTACCGCATCCGCCGCGACAATTCCTTCCTCACGCTGGGCTACACCCGCTCCCGCATCGTCCCCTGGGCGCTCGACGGCGGCGAGCAAGGCACCGGCAATTACTGCCTGGTCATGCGCACCGACGGCACCCAGGAACGCTACGCCTTCGGGTCGGGTATCCGCGTCGATACAGATGACGTCATCCGCATCATCACTGGGGCCGGTGGTGGTGTCGGTGATCCCAGGGAGCGTGATGTGGAAGCGGTCCAGCGGGACATCAAGAACGGGATGATCACGCCGGAGCGGGCGAAAGCGGTGCATGGGGTGGGCTGAGGCGCCGTCAAGCCGCCTCTTAACGAGAGGGTATCGCCAGAGACACCCCCCTCTGTCCTGCCGGACATCTCCCCCTCAAGGGGGGAGATTGGATGGGGGCAGGGGAGATTGGATGGGGGCA
>NZ_JBFUFF010000191.1:0-6500 GCF_056403555.1 Rhizobium sp. P2_G2 | reverse complement strand
CGACCGCCGGATTTACGCCACCGACCCTTGGTCACAAGAGCTTCGCGGTTCGTTGCCCGCTCGCCCTGATCGGCATCGCCTCATATCCGGTTCTTGTCCATCGGCCCGCAGGTTCGATCCACGCTTCCTCCCCACGGTCAGTCGCCCTTCCGCAGTTGCGCTTCTCTTCGCTCGCCATGACCAGCTTACGGTGGGACTTCCACCCACAAGAATGCGCCCATGCTGGGCGCACAACGACAAAAGCCGCCCGTCGCCAGGCAGCTTTTGAATGAAGCGTGATCGGTCTTACTTGAAGACCGGCTGCGGCTGGTTCGGCACGTCGGCCGGCGCGACATAGGCAGGCCCACAGTCGCCATCGTCGAAGGAGTAGCGCAGGCCGGCGCGGGCTTCGTGGATGTTCAAGCCCTTGTCGTAACCCGGACCGCCGTGCTCGGCATAACCGAACATGTCGCCGCCCTGGATGTGGCGGAAGCGATAGCCGATATCGGCCTTCAGGTTGCAATTGATGTCGATCGCGGTGCCGGCCATCAGCGCATAGGTAAAGCGCCAGCTGCCGCGGCCGTTGTGGGTGACCGTGTCGTCGCAATTCTGCGGATTCTTGGTGCTGCAGGACGTGTTTTTCAGGTCGTCCCACTTCACATAGGTGCCGCCAAGACCCGCGCCGACATAGGGCGTGAACAGGCCGTAATGAGCGATATCGACATAGGCGTTGGCCATCAGGCTGTAGGCTGTCATCGATGTGGTGTCATGCGAACGGCAAGGGCCGCCGGTGCTGCCGCACTTGCCGGTGGTCGAGCCGTTGAAGTCGCTTCTGAACATATAGTCGAACGTGGTGTCGAACCGCAGATAATCGTTTGCCTGATAGCCGACGCCGAGGCCGATATTGCCAGTATTGTCGAGATCCGCCGACTTGAATTTAGCGAAACGGGAATTGTCGCCCTGGAAGAATTGAGCGCCGCGCAAGTCGACAATGTCGAACGATGTATCGCCGCGCAGATACCAGCCGCCAGTGGAGACCGGGGTCGCGACCGGCGCTTCAGCCGGCTGCTCGGGGACGTAAAGGTCGGCCGCGAAGGCCGGACCGGACAGCGCCAGCATGACGGATGCCAATGCCAAAATTTTTCTCATGATCCGCTCCACATCAACTTGTCCGGCGCGATGATCACCGGGCGAATATGTTTCGATGTTGGATAATGAAGCGCAAAGGTTAAAACGCGCTTAACCACGATCGTTTACTATAAGATTTGCCAAGCTGCTGATGCGCTTGCGGGTTTTGCCGTGAGGCCACATTTCCTCACCTGGGATCGATATATTCGGGATAGCATAGCCAATAGACCATGCGCTTGTTCCACGACATCACGCGCGGATCGTCAAATTGCGTTCGCACCTTCCGGCAGGCAGCACTTCCTTCCGACCGAAGCGATGTCGGCGAAAGATCGGCACTGGCAGAAATCGCCGTTGCAGATATGAAAACCAGTATGGCAATCAGAACAGCGTAAATCTTTTGGAACATTGCATAACCCCTGTAGCAACGCTCCAAACGAACTCGGCTTCGCTATGTTCCAGTGTTGGGCAGGGTATCCCGCTTGCGCGGCGGCAATCTGCACCACAATTTTCATTTTGGGATATCGGGCCGCTTCTATACGAAAAATTAGCCATTTCTAAATCATTCTTGACCCACCGAACGTCATATCAAAGTAGGCGCATTCGCCGAGAGGAGATGATCGTGGTTGCCATTTCCGGAAAAGAATATGAAGTGATCTTCGACCCGATCGCCAAGTCGGCCATCGTGCGCAACGAAGACACCTTGCTGTGGCTTGATGGCCCCTTCCGCACCTATGCGGGAGCGGTGTCCTATGCGGTCAACCGATTGGAAAACCGTGGCGCGGGCGGCATTGCTTCGATCAAGATAAGATCGCACTGATTGTTATCGGCAGATGAAATCGGGGCGAGGAGATTCTCACCCCGATTGAAGTCGCATCGCGATTTTCCGGGCTCGATGCCAGCGCTTCAGCCCCTTGGTTTTGCGCCAGACTAAGCCGCCGTCTTGACCTTGCCGATCACTTCTATGAGGCCGTTGACGATCCGCTCCAGCTGCGTGCGGTCGTCGCCCTCGGCCATCACCCGGATAAGGGGCTCGGTGCCCGAGGGGCGGATCACCAGGCGGCCGTGGCTCAGAAGCTCGCTTTCGGCATCGGCGATCGCCTGCTTGACATGCTTGTCTTCCAGCGGCCGGCCGCCGGAGAAGCGGACGTTTTTCAGAAGTTGCGGCACCGGCTCGAAACGGCGGCAGACTTCGCTCACCGTCTTGTTCATCCGACGCACGGCCGCCAGCACCTGCAGCGCCGCCACCAGCCCATCGCCGGTCGTGCCGAAATCGGAAAGCACGATATGGCCGGATTGCTCGCCGCCGACATTGAAATCATGCTCGCGCATATGCTCGACGACATAGCGGTCGCCGACCTTGGTACGCGCCAGCGTCATGCCGCGATCGGTCATGAAGCGTTCAAGGCCGAGATTGGACATGACGGTGGCGACGATGCCCTTGCCGCGCAGCATGCCGTCATGCGCCCAGGTCTCGCCGATCAGCGCCATCAACTGGTCGCCATCGACGACATTGCCCTTTTCGTCGACGATGATGACGCGGTCGGCATCGCCATCGAGCGCGATGCCGATATCGGCCCGCACTTCATGCACCTTGCGCACCAGCGCTTCCGGATGCATCGAACCGCAATTGAGATTGATATTGGTGCCGTTCGGCTCGACGCCGAGCGACACGACCTCGGCGCCCAGCTCCCAAAGCACGGCCGGCGCCACCCTGTAGGACGCGCCGTTGGCGCAGTCGATCGCGACCCGCAGGCCGTTGAGCGTAATGTCGCGCGGCAGCGTCCGCTTGGCGAATTCGACATAACGGTCCTGCACGCCATCGACGCGCTTGGCCCGGCCGATTTCTTCCGAAACTGCCAGCTGCGGCCCGATATCCTTTTCCAGCAGGTCTTCGATCYGGCTTTCGATCGCGTCGGAGAGCTTGTAGCCGTCGGGGCCGAAGAGCTTGATACCGTTGTCCTCATAAGGGTTATGCGAGGCGGAAATCATCACGCCGATATCGCAGCGCAGCGACCGCGTCAGCATGGCGACGGCCGGCGTCGGGATCGGGCCGAGCACGAAAGCATCAAGGCCGGCAGCGGTGAAACCCGCCACCAGGGCATTTTCCAGCATATAGCCGGAGAGCCGCGTATCCTTGCCGATGACGACGCGATGGCGGTGGCCACCGCGCTGGAAGATTGTGCCCGCGGCAATGCCGACGCGCATGGCGATATCCGGCGTCATCGGAAAAACATTGGCCTGACCGCGAATACCATCGGTGCCAAAATAACGTCGTGTCATCATGAGTTCGCTTCTCTACCTTGACGATTTTCAGGGTGACTGAAGAATCCTAATGCCACAGATAGAGAAAATTGCCACATCAAATTCATCATAGCGTCAACACAGAGCGTTAACGTGGCAGGCTTTGCTTTGGATTTTCCAGTAGCACCAGCGGCAGTTTCCCTCTTCCCCGGCCGAGAGAAGATGTCCGAAGGACAGATGGGGGGCTTTCCGGATGCGGCGTCCCCTCATCGCCTCGCATTCGCTCGACACATCTCCCCTTGTGGTCCGCGAAGGGAGAAGAGGGAATCCACGGCACCCCGCCACCGACAAAAAAGCCCGAACTTTTGGCCCGGGCTTCTCATTCCATTATCGTCGTTGTCGTTATTGCGGCTGCGGCTCGAAACCGCCTTCGTTTTCCGGCTGCCCGTCCTTCTTGGAGCCGGTCTTCGGCACCGAGGAACCGCGGCTGGTTGGCGTGTCGTCGCCGAGATCGCGCGAAGGCTTTTCGCCCTTGATCAACGCCTTGATCTCGTCGCCGGACAGCGTTTCATATTCGAGCAGGCCTTCGGCCAGCGTAACGAAACCGTCGTGGTGCTCGGTCAGGATCTTGCGAGCGCTCTCATAGGCTTCGTCGATCAGGCGGCGCACTTCGTTGTCGATCTTCTGCGCCGTCGATTCCGAAATGTTCTTCGACTGGGTCACCGAATGGCCAAGGAAGACTTCCTGCTGGTTTTCACCATACATGACCTGACCGAGCTGGTCGGAGAAGCCCCATTGGGTAACCATGGCGCGGGCGAGTTTCGTCGCCTGCTGGATGTCGGACGAGGCGCCGGAGGTGATGTTCTCCTTGCCGAAGGTCAGTTCCTCGGCGACGCGTCCACCCATCATGATGGCGAGCCGGGAGATCATCCACAAATAGCTCATCGAATAGCGATCGCCTTCGGGCAGCTGCATGACCATGCCCAGCGCACGACCGCGTGGAATGATCGTCGCCTTGTGCACCGGGTCAGCCAACGCCACGTTGAGCGCCAGGATTGCGTGACCAGCTTCGTGATAGGCGGTCAGCTTCTTCTCTTCCTGGGTCATCGCGGACGAGCGGCGTTCGGCGCCCATCATCACCTTGTCCTTGGCGTCTTCGAATTCCTGCATAGTGACGAGACGCTTGTTGCGCCGCGCGGCCATCAGCGCTGCTTCGTTGACCAGGTTCATCAGGTCGGCGCCGGAGAAACCGGGCGTGCCGCGGGCGAGAACCTTGAGATCGACATTCGGTGCGAGCGGAACATTGCGTGCATGCACCTTGAGGATCTTCTCGCGGCCGACGATGTCCGGGTTCGGCACGACGACCTGGCGGTCGAAACGGCCGGGACGCAGCAGCGCCGGGTCGAGAACATCGGGACGGTTGGTCGCGGCGATCAGGATGATGCCTTCATTGGCTTCAAAGCCGTCCATCTCGACCAGCAACTGGTTGAGCGTCTGCTCGCGCTCGTCATTGCCGCCGCCGAGACCGGCGCCGCGATGACGACCGACCGCATCGATTTCGTCGATGAAGATGATGCAGGGCGCGTTCTTCTTCGCCTGGTCGAACATGTCGCGGACGCGGGAGGCGCCAACACCGACAAACATTTCAACGAAGTCCGAACCGGAAATGGTGAAGAACGGCACATTGGCTTCGCCGGCAATGGCGCGGGCAAGCAGCGTCTTACCGGTACCGGGCGGGCCGACGAGCAGCACGCCGCGCGGGATGCGGCCACCGAGCCGCTGGAATTTCTGCGGGTCGCGCAGGAATTCGACGATCTCTTCAAGGTCGGATTTGGCTTCGTCGACGCCGGCGACGTCGTCAAAGGTGACGCGGCCATGCGCTTCCGTCAAAAGCTTGGCCTTGGACTTGCCAAAGCCCATGGCGCCGCGCGAGCCGCCCTGCATCTGCCGCATCAGGAACAGCCACACGCCGATGATCAACAGGATCGGCAGAAGGTTGATCAGATAGCCGAAAATGCTCGACGAGCCATCCGTTTCCGGATGGGCGATCACCATGACATTCTTGTCCTGCAGCTTGTTCATAAGGTTGCTGTCGACGACGGGCAGATAGGTCTGGAAGACGGAACCTGTGTCGGCATATTGGCCGCGTGCACGATTGCCGGTAATATCCACCTGACGCACCCTGCCGGAATCAACCGCCTTGACGAAATCCGAGTACGGGATGTCGGAGGAGCTGACGCGCTCGCCCTGGGTCTGGAACATGCTGAACAGCGCGACCAGCAGGACGGCGATAATGGCCCAGAGGGCGATATTTCTGAAATTCGGGTTCATTGACCTCACCGGATAGTTTGAACCGACGGATACCTCCCGATGTCGGCCTTTTCAAGGTGTAAGATAGGAGCGACCCACCGTCTTGCCAAGTATCTCGGCAATAGCAAACTTTGACGTCACCTTGTTGGTAATCCGGGAAAATGATCCAATCCGAGGAGGAAAGCAAGAGCGTTGGCCACCGGCAGCAGGCGCAATGGCAAAAACCGGTCGAAATGGGTAATGACTGGTTGGATTTGAAGGCCCTCGGATGGCCCGGAAAGGACAACGGGCTCGACCGCCAATGCGCGCTGGCGGACGCCGGGTGGGAGGTCCGATGACAGCAAGGGGGTGAGGACCGCCCTCCCCTGTTCCTCTCCCCTGGCACCGATCCGGACGGGCGCGTCGCCAGCATTGTGGATGCAGAAACGATTGTCCCAGACCACGATGCTCTGCGGAGCAATGACCATGTCAGGCAGCGACCGGCGCTCGCGCGTCAGATAAAGCGACTGCCGGCGCTTGTCGAAGACCACGCGCTCGGCCGTCAGGCGCTTCTCGTCGGGTGCCGCGAGGAATTGCGCGATCCGCGCTCCCGTCGCTTGCCCGCCAAGATATGTCCGTCCGCCCAGCGTGGCGGCGAGATGGCGGATGGCGGTGAGATGTGCGGGGTTTTCAGGCGAATAGTCAGTGAGGTCGACGGCGGCGACCAGGATGCTGCGGATTGTGACGTCAGCAAGTAGGAAGCTGGCAGCCGCTTCTTCCGTGCTGCAGGCAAGTGGCCCACCCCCCTCTGCCCTGCCGGGCATCTCCCCCTCAAGGGGGGAGATTGGATGGGGCGCCGGCCG
>NZ_JBFUFF010000190.1:0-6517 GCF_056403555.1 Rhizobium sp. P2_G2 | reverse complement strand
GGCTCAACTGCGGCCGAATTCGACAACATTCTGCAGGTTGATCTCCGAAAACTGCTCCACCAATGCGGTGGGCATGTCGAGGCGCTTCAGCACCCCGACTTGTTGCCATTGTCATCGATAATGCAGACCTCGCTCGGATCGCTCTGCAGGACCGACCGGCGGATCGTGTAATGCTTTACCTTGCCATCATGCGAGGGGATCGATCCCGTCTTGATGTCGTCATAGCCCAAGGTGCTCGCCTCCATCCTGTCCTTTTGCTGCGACACGAGCGGCGTGACGATCAGCGTCAGCGCAATGATTGCCGTGCCGAACAGGAGGGCGACGTTGAGCGCACCGATGGGACCCGATCTCTCGCGCGAAAATTCCCGCTCCTGCGGTTTCGAGAACTCGTCATCCATGGTTCAGCGCCCTGTTATCATTCCAGATCGTGGTTACCGGAATGATAATGGCCAGTGCTAAACGAAGTCTTAACAGATCGTTATAAACCGGGACATGTCCGACCTTTTGCCGGTAGGGAGTACAAGCGATCAGGGCAGGAGATCGGTGAGGAACGGCACGAGCGGGTCGTCGGCGGGCGGCATCGGGAAGCTCCGAAGATCCTTCGCCCGCACCCATTTGATCGCCTGGCCTTCAAGTCCGCGCGCGATGCCCTCATAGCGCCTGCATATATAAAGAGGCATCAGCAGGTGGAAATCGTCATAGGCGTGGCTGGCAAAGGTCAGCGGCGCGAGGCAGGGGATCTTGGTTTCGATGCCGAGTTCTTCCCGGAGCTCGCGAACCAGCGTCTCCTCCGGCGTCTCGCCCTTCTCGACCTTGCCGCCCGGAAATTCCCAGAGCCCGGCCATCGATTTGCCTTCCGGACGCTGGGCAAGCAGCACGCGGCCATCCGCATCGATCAGCGCGCAGGCCGCGACCAGCACGATGCGATTGCCGCCATCCGCCATGTCAGGCCTCTTTCTGCCAGTAGCAGTAGTCGTAGACCGGTTTGAAACCGATCCGTTCGTAAAGCGTCCGGGCCGGGTGATTGTCGGCGATCACCTGCAGCCAACCATGCCGGGCGCCGCGGAGCCGCGCCCAGCGCAGCGCCGCCGAAACCAGTTCGAGACCGAGCCCCCGGCGGCGCGCGCTTTTTGCGACCACGATCTGCTGCAGGCCGGCGAGCTCATTGTCCTGCACACAGATGCCGACCGCCTTCGGGCCTTCGGAATCTTCCATCAGGAACAGGCCGGCAGTCGGCTCGATCGAGCCGATAATGCCGCCGAGCACAGGCGCGGTCGTCTCGCGGCCATCGTCGATCTTCACGCAGGCTTCGGAAAAGCGCTGTATGTCGTGGGTCGGCAGGTGATCCATGCCATGGTCGGTATCGACCGCGTCGAGATCGGCGGCCATGACCAATGTCCGCGACTTCGGTACCCAGCCTTCATGCGCCAGCAAATCCGGGAGGCCTGGTGGGCAAAGCGGCGATTGCCGGATCGACGCCGTCAGGCCATTGGACGCGAAGGCTTCCTCGGCGGCGCGGATACGCGCGGCCATGTCCGAACCGTCGAACGGGTCGAGCGGCACGAGCGAATTCAGGCGCTTGGAAGGATGGCCGGGCGTCAGGCGCAATTGCCAGCTGCCGTCGAACGTTACCTTCGCCGCAGGCCATGCCCGGAATCCTGCCGCCTCCAGCCGTCGCACCAACGGCAGCCGGACACGGCTCATATCAGCTACGGTAGTCGCCATTGATTTCGACATATTCCTTGGTGAGGTCGCACGTCCACACCGTCGCCTTGCCCAGGCCGAGGCCGAGATCGACTCTGACAGGGATTTTCTGGTTCTTCATGACCGCCGAAGCAGCCGCCTCGGAATAATCAGGGTCACGCTCGCCCTCGACCGCAACGCGAATATCGCCGAAGCGAATTTCGAGCAGATCGCGGTCTGCGGGCTCGCCGGCCTTGCCGACAGCCATGACGACACGGCCCCAATTGGCATCCTCGCCGGCGATCGCGGTCTTGACCAGCGGTGAATTGGCGATCGAAAGCGCGATCTTCTTGGCGCTCTCGTGGCTGACAGCGCCGGTGACAGTGACCTCGACCATCTTGCGAGCGCCTTCGCCATCGCAGACGACCTGGTGGGCGAGGTCGAGCAGCAGGCTGTTGAGCGCCTCAGCGAAACCGGCGACCTCGCCACCATCGATCTCGACCCGCTTCTGGCCGTGCCGGGCAGCTGCGCCAGTGGCGAACAGCATCAGCGTGTCGGAGGTCGAGGTGTCGCTATCGACAGTGACCGAGTTGAAGCTCGGGCCGACCCCCCGCGAAAGCAGGCTCTGCAGCACGTTCGGGGCGATATTCGCATCGGTGACGACGAAAGACAGCATCGTCGCCATGTCAGGCGCGATCATGCCCGCACCCTTGGCAATGCCGTTGATTGTGACGGTGGTGCCGGAAATCTGCGCCGTCCGGGTCGCGACCTTCGGATAGGTATCCGTGGTCATGATCGCCTTGGCGGCTTCCAGCCAGAAATCGCCCGTCGCGCGCACGTTCATATCGCCCAGCACGCCGGCAAATTTCGTAGCATCGAGCGGCTCGCCAATCACGCCGGTCGAGGCAAGGAAAACCTCACCCACCGAACAGCCCACCGCTTCGGAGGCCGACTTGGCCGTCAGTTCCGTCGCAGCCTTGCCCTTCTTGCCGGTAAAAGCGTTGGCATTGCCGGAATTGACCACGACAGCGCGAGCCTGGCCGCCCTTCAGGTTGGCGCGGCAGAAATCCACCGGCGCCGAGGGGCAGTTCGAGCGGGTGAAGACGCCAGCGACGCTCGCCGGTTCGTCGAACACCATCATCAGCACGTCGGTGCGGTTCTTGTACTTGATGCCGGCTTCGGCGGTGGCCATGCGGACACCGTCGATCACCGGCATGACGGGAAAATTTTTCGGCGCGAGCGGGGAGACAGCGTGGGACATGACCCTGAACCTCGATTTGGGACGCCTGTCCCAGGGCAACGCACAGACGCAGAAGCGTGATGGCTCAAAACGAGAAGGCGCCTGCCTCGTGCAGGCGCCGTCCCGGGTTGAATTACTTAGCCGGCTTGTTTTCCTCGTCGTAGCCCTTCTTGAGCTGCGGATCGAGGATCTCGACCTTGGCACTCGCCTTGGCGGCGGTGAGCAGCGCCACATACTTTTCGCGGATGACGAGCTGCCGCACCTGGTCCTTGACCTGATCGAAGGACGGCGGAGCGGCAGTGCGCTTATCCTCGACCAGGATCACATGGTAGCCGAATTGGGTCTTGATCGGGGTTTCGCTGTGCTTGCCCTTTTCGAGCGCGAAAGCCGCAGCTTCGAATTCCGGCACCATCTGGCCCTTCTTGAAAAAGCCGAGATCGCCGCCATCGGATTTGTTCGGATCGGTCGACTTTTCCTTGGCGAGCTTGGCGAAATCCTTGCCGGCGTCGAGTTCCTTGATGATCGCCTTGGCCTCATCCTCGGTCTTCACCAGGATGTGGCGGGCATGAATCTCTTCTTCCTTCGGAATCTTGGCGACTTCGGCATCATAGCGCGCCTTGAGATCGGCATCGGTGATCGCGTCGACAATATGCTTCTTGAAATATTCGTTGTGCAGCTCGCGATCGACAATGAACTGGACGCGCGTCTTGAAATCGACGTCATCATCGAGCTTCTCGGTCTTGGCCTTTTCGGCGACGACCTTGGCGTCGATCAATGCCGTCAGCGCTGCGATCTGCTTCTTGTCCGGCGGCAGCTGCTGCGCCGTCTGCGGATCGATGAAGCCCTCGGCAAGTTCAAGGCCGGATTTGGTGATCTCGACGCCATCGATCTTGGCGACGACCGGATCCTTGGCATCTGCGGCGTTGGCGATGGGGCCTACGGCCAGGAGGGCGGTCAGAGCAGTGGCTGCGAGCAGGCCTTTGCGGAACATTTTTTCACCATTTTAGAGCATTTACGAAAGGTGGCCCCGGGATTTGCATTTTTCCGGCCAAAAGGCAAATGGAAAAGCGGGAGTCCGACCGCATTGAGTTGACATGCCAGACGCCCCCTCTTATCTGTCTCGCAGATTTGCGCGCTTGAATAGAAGTGTGCGGTGGAACGTTTTCCGGCAGATTTACTTCGGTCGACGATACGTTCCGGCAACAAAGATTGAGTTCAGAAAGGACCATGACGATGGTCAGTCTCGGCGGCCTGGCCCGCAAATTGTTCGGCTCCTCCAACGAACGCCGCATTCGCTCATATTCCACTCGCGTCAGCGAGATCAACGCGCTTGAGCCGCAGATAAAGGCGCTGACGGATGACCAGCTCAGGGCTAAGACGGCCGAATTCAAGCAGCAGCTTGCCGCCGGCAAGACGCTGGACGACATTCTGGCTCCGGCTTTTGCGGTCGCCCGTGAAGCAGCCCGGCGCGTGCTTGGCTTGAGACCTTTCGACGTCCAGCTGACCGGCGGCATGATCCTGCATGAGAAGGGCATCGCCGAAATGAAGACCGGCGAAGGCAAGACGCTGGTCGCCACGCTGCCCATCTATCTCAACGCGCTCGCCGGCAGGGGCGTGCACCTCGTGACCGTCAATGACTACCTCGCCCAGCGCGACGCGCAGATGATGGGCAAGATCTACGGCTTCCTCGGCCTGACAACCGGCGTCATCGTCCATGGTCTCGACGACGACCAGCGCCGCGCAGCTTATGCCTGCGACGTCACCTACGCCACCAACAACGAACTCGGCTTCGATTATCTGCGCGACAATATGAAGTACGAGAAAAGCCAGATGGTCCAGCGCGACCACTATTTCGCCATCGTCGACGAAGTCGACTCGATCCTGGTCGACGAGGCGCGCACGCCGCTGATCATTTCCGGCCCGCTCGACGACCGTTCCGACTTCTATAATACGATCGACGCCTTCATCCCGATGCTCAACAAGGATGACTATGAGCTCGACGAGAAGCAGAAGTCGGTCAACTTTTCCGAAGTCGGCACCGAGAAACTCGAAAATCTGCTGCGCGCCGCCGGCCACCTGAAGGGCGAGTCGCTTTACGACGTCGAGAACGTCGCCGTCGTCCACCACGTCAACAACGCGCTCAAAGCGCACAAAATGTTCCAGCGCGACAAGGATTACATCGTCCGCAACGACGAAGTCGTGATCATCGACGAATTCACCGGCCGCATGATGCCCGGCCGCCGCTTTTCGGAGGGCCTGCACCAGGCGCTCGAAGCCAAGGAGAAGGTGTCGATCCAGCCTGAAAACCAGACGCTGGCCTCGATCACGTTCCAGAACTATTTCCGCATGTATGACAAGCTGGCCGGCATGACCGGTACGGCATCGACCGAAGCGGAAGAATTCGGCAACATCTATGGCCTCGAAGTCGTTGAAGTGCCGACCAACCTGCCGATCAAGCGTCTCGACGAAGATGACGAGGTCTACCGAACAGTCGAGGAGAAGTACAAGGCGATCATCGCCGACATTCTCGACAGCCACAAGCGCGGCCAACCGGTGCTGGTCGGTACGACCTCGATCGAAAAGTCCGAACAGCTCGCCGACCGCCTGAGAAAGCAGGGTTTTTCCAATTTCCAGGTGCTGAACGCCCGCTATCACGAGCAGGAAGCCTATATCGTCGCCCAGGCCGGCGTGCCGGGTGCCGTCACCATTGCCACCAACATGGCCGGCCGCGGCACCGACATCCAGCTCGGCGGCAACCCGGACATGCGCATCGAACAGGAACTGACCGATCTTGAGCCGGGTCAGGAGCGTCAGTCGCGCGAAGCCGCGATCCGCGATGAGGTCAAGACGCTCAAGCAACAGGCGCTGGCCGCCGGCGGCCTTTATGTTCTCGCCACCGAGCGCCATGAAAGCCGCCGCATCGACAACCAGTTGCGCGGCCGCTCCGGCCGTCAGGGTGACCCGGGCCGCTCAAAATTCTTCCTGTCTTTGCAGGACGACCTGATGCGCATCTTCGGTTCCGATCGTATGGATTCGATGCTGGTCAAGCTCGGCCTCAAGGAAGGCGAGGCGATCATCCATCCGTGGATCAACAAGGCGCTGGAACGCGCCCAGAAGAAGGTCGAGGCCCGTAACTTCGACATTCGCAAGAACCTGCTCAAATATGACGACGTGCTCAACGACCAGCGCAAGGTGATCTACTCACAACGCCTTGAGCTGATGGAAGCCGAGAGCATGACCGAGACGGTCGAGGACATGCGCGACGAAGTGATCGAGGTGATCACCAAGAAGCACATGCCGGAAAAGGCCTATGCCGAGCAGTGGAATGTCAAGGACCTGCGCGCCGAAGCGCTTGAATATCTCAACCTCGACCTGCCGATCGAAGCCTGGGCGGCCGAGGAAGGCATTGCCGAAGACGATGTGTTCACGCGCATCAAGGACGCCGCCGACAAGGAAATGAAGGAAAAGGCCGAGCGTTTTGGCGCCGAACTCATGACCTATGTCGAGCGTTCCGTGGTGCTGCAGACGCTCGACAACCTCTGGCGCGAGCACATCGTCAACCTCGAACATCTGCGCTCTGTCATCGGCTTCCGC
>NZ_JBFUFF010000189.1:0-6725 GCF_056403555.1 Rhizobium sp. P2_G2 | reverse complement strand
GCTCCCCTCTCGAACTGTACCGCACGCCGGCAAATCTGTTTGTCGCCGGTTTCATCGGCAGCCCGAAGATGAATTTCCTTCCGGTGACCATCCAGCGCGACGGCGAGCAATCGGTGGCGCGCGGTATGCTCGGCGCAGCCACACCGGCACCTGCCAGCACTTCCGGGCCTGCAACATTGGGCGTGCGACCGGAAGGTCTTGTCTTGTGCGAACCGCAACAGGGTTTTCTTCGGGCGCGCCTGCAGTTCGAGGAGCATCTCGGCGAGCATCGCCTGATCTATGCGCAGACGAGCGAGGGCATCGATCTGATCGCCAAGGAGGCCGATGGGCCGGCTCTCGCCGAGGATGCCTTGCTTCACTTCCGGTTTGCGCCAGAGAGCGCTCATTTCTTCGGGCCGGACGGAAATCGTCTCGGTCACTCAACCAAGGGGACCCATTAATGACGACTAGCAATCCAGGACATTCGATGCTTGCCGACCTCGCGCGCGTCAAGGACGCGCGGACAGGCCGCCTCTCCAGCTGGGATCAGGAGGGCAAGAACCAGGACTATTGGCTCATCCCGCCCAACTCGACCGTTCGCCTCGCCGAAATCGAGGGGCCTGGCTGCATCACGCATATTTGGATGACGCAATTCTGCCGTCGCGTGCTCGGCGCGGGTCTGATTGATCCGACTGCAGGCAATTGGGTCGCGCCGGTGTTCGAAATTCACAACGCGCTCGGCCTCAACTGGGAGGTCGCCGATCCGCACTATTATCGCAAGGTATTGCTCAAGATCTATTGGGACGGCCAGGAAATCCCCTCGGTCCTCGTTCCGCTCGGCGACTTCTTCTGCACCGGTCATTCGATGCCAGGCAACTTTTCCTCGCTGCCGATCTCGGTCTCGTGCAAGCCGGAGGAACGCTACCGCTTCGGCGGCAGTGCCGCATTCAACAGTTACTTCCAGATGCCCTTCGGCAAGCGTGCGATTATCGAAATCGAAAACCAGAACGATGTCCCCTATGGCCAGTATTTCTACATCGACTTTGAGCGCTACGAAGCGCCGCTCGCCGACGACATCGCCTATTTCCATGCTTCCTGGCGACGTGAGAACCCGTGTGGTGGTTGGGGCCCCAACCTGCAGACCAACAGTCCCGAAACCAACATTCCCAATCTCGACGGCAAGGAAAACTATGTCATCCTCGAGACCGAGGGGCACGGCCAATATGTCGGCTGCAATCTCTCGGTCGCGCATTTCCAGGGTTCATGGTGGGGTGAAGGCGACGAAATGATCTTCGTCGACGAGGACGCCTGGCCGCCGTCGATCCATGGCACCGGCACCGAGGACTATTTCAACCACGCCTGGGGAATGCAGAATAACGCCTTTCTGATGAATGGCTCGGTGATCCATGAAAGCATCGTGCCCGGCTATCAGGTTTCCTATCGTTTCCATCTCACCGATCCCGTCCGGTTCAAGAACCGCATTCGCGTGACGATCGAGCATGGCCATGCCAACCACCTCAGCGACGACTGGGCTTCGACCGCCTATTGGTACCAGACCCTTCCCTCTCCCAAACTCACCATCCTGCCTGTCGAGCAAAGGCTGCCGACGCCCCCGGGCGATCGCGCGCCCGAACGGATGGCACGCGAACGTCTCACCGCCGAGCAAGCTGCACAGATCGACGCCGCCGATCAGCGGTTCCGAACCTATAGCGAACTGCGTGAAGTCGAGATCGAAAAGAAGCTGGAGACGACACGCCGGCGCTCGGCCGCGAATGTTTCAACACGTTGAGTAACAGGCCGTCATCGGCTCTTTGGAGGAGGAGAAAATGAGCATGAACAGACGAGACTTTCTTGCCAGGACAACGGCTCTTGCGACGGGCGCACTGATGCCGGCCATGTTCCCGATCAGGGCGCTGGCCGGTGTTCCGGCCAAGGACACCACTGCGCACCTTTCGACCTATAACTGGGGCAATCCGTCGGAGGCGAAGGCCTATGGCCAAGCCTTCGAACGGTTCCGCAAGGTCTATCCGAACGTCACCGTGCAGGATAACATCGCGCCGATCTCGTCATGGTCTGATTATGCCGACAAGCTGGTGACCCAGATTGCCGGCGGCAATCCCCCCGACATCATCAATATCGCCATCGAGGGCGTACGGCTGGCCGTCGACAAGCAGCTGCTAAGGCCGCTTGACGATCTTATCGCCGCAGACCCGGACGCCACGGCGCTGGTGGACAAGATACCCGCCAAGCTGAAGGACGCCCTGACCGTCAATGGCAAACTCTACGAGATTCCCAATGGCGCACAGACCATGGTCATCCACTACAACACCCGGATCTTCAAGGAGGYGGGCGTCGAGCCGCCCCGCCCGGACTGGACATGGGATGACTTCGTTGCCATTGCCAAGAAGCTGACGACTGGGCAAGGGGACAAGAAGGTCTATGGCTATGGCCTGCCGTGGTTCAATTTCGCGATCCATCCCTGGTACCTGACCAACGGCACTTATCCGGTCACGCCGGATTTCAAGCATTCCAACCTGAACAACCCCAAGGTTCTCGAAGTCGCGAAGTTCATCCATTCGCTGGTCTACGAGCATGGCGTTTCGCCGGACCCGATCGGGCTCAATGTCTATGATCAGTTCGCCGCCGGGCGGTTCGCCATGGTCGGCGCTGGCCGCTGGCCGGTGACCGGCTGGGTCGCAAACGGCTTCACCGATTTCGACATCGTGCCCTGGCCGCGCAAGGAGACCGCGGCAACCGTGTTCGGCTGCGGCGGCTGGGGCATCAGCCCGCAATCCAAAAACCCTGAATTGGCTTTCGAAGCGATCAAGCAGTTGATATCGCTCGAAACCGTGACGGCGCTGATGGAAATCGGCCAGCAAATTCCGATCTACGAGGAAGCGGCGAAGAAGGAGAGTTTCCTGTCGGCACCGAAGAGCGCGCCGGTCTTCTTCGAGGCGTTGAAGACGGCAAAGCCAGTGGCGGCACCGGCTTTCTTCAACACGCTCGATCGCATTCTCGGCCGCACCTTCGATCAGATCATCACCGAGGAACTGTCGCCCGAGGATGCGTTGGCCGCGGCCCATGAGGAGCTCGAAGCCGAGATCCAACGGAGTTGATCATGAGCAAGATCGCAAACGATCAGGCGGCGGGTTGGTTCTCGCCGCAAAACCGCAAGGAGACGATCGCGGGTCTTCTATTCATCGCCCCGGCCTTGATCGGCTTTGCGGTATTCGTCGCAGGGCCGATGGTCGCCACGGTGGTTCTGAGTTTCATGAAATATGATCTGTTCAGCAGTCCACGTTTCGTTGGGCTGGACAATTTCAAAGCGATGGTCGCCGACAGGCGGCTTTGGAAGKTCTTCGGCAATACGGCCTTTTTCGCTGTTTTCGCAGTGGCCGGCAACGTCGGCCTCGGCATCGTGCTTGCGGTTCTGCTCAATCGCAATATGTCGAAGACGGTGCAATATGCCTACCGCGCGGCCTATTTCTTCCCGTCGCTGGTGGGTCTGATCTTCGTTGCCGTCATCTGGCAGTTTCTGTTTCAGCGCGACATCGGCGTCATCAACTACTATCTCGGTCTCGTTGGCATCGCACCCGTGCGTTGGCTCTCGAGCGCGCGCAATGCGGTATGGTCAGTCATCATCCTCGACATCTGGAAGAATGTCGGCTTTGCCATGCTGATCGCGACTGCGGGACTGCAGAGCATATCGAAGGACTACTACGACGCCGCACGCGTGGATGGATCGAGCAGCTTCAGGACCTTCTGGCAGATCACCGTGCCGCTGCTCTCGCCAACCATCCTGTTCCTGGCGACGATGAATACGATCGGTGCCTTCAAAGTCTTCGAGTCTATCGTGGTGCTGACCAATGGCGGGCCGGGCGACGCGTCCCGCAGTCTGGTCATGTACATTTACGAGCAGGGCTTCAAATCCTTCAACATGGGTTACGCCTCGGCAGTTTCACTGCTGCTGGTCGCAGTGACGGTCATCGTTACCGCCATCCAGTTCGGCGCTTCCAAGCGGTGGGCTTTCTATGAATAGACCGATGACCATCTCATGGGACCTGGCTCCTTCTGGTCAGCTGGCCAGTAAACTTTCGCCGGAAACACGTGCGCTGCTTGCAAGGCTGCGTACAATAATGGTCTACGTCGTGCTCGGGCTCGGCGCATTGCTGATGGTGGCACCCTTGCTGTGGATGTTCACCACCAGCTTTCGTCCGGTGTCAGAAGCCTTCTCGCTTCCGCCGCGCTGGCTGCCGGGCTTCAATTCCAGCTTGGAAAGCTATCGCCGGCTGCTAGCCTCCGACGTGCCGATTGGCCGCTTCTTCTGGAACTCGACCGTACTCGCCACATCGGTGACGCTCGGCTATGTCGCAACGACGACCATCGCCGGCTACGCCTTCGCGCGGCTCCGATTTCCATTCAAGAACGCGCTCTTCGTCCTGCTATTGGTCTCCCTGATGGTGCCAATCCAAACCATGTTGGTGCCGCTGTTTCTGCTGATGCGCGGTCTCGGCCTCGTCGACAGCCAATGGTCGRTCATCGTTCCCGGCCTCACCGGAGCATTCGCACCCGGCATGTCGGGCGTGTTCGGCATCTTCATGATGCGGCAGTTCTTCCTGACGCTTCCCAAGGAACTGTTCGAGGCGGCACGCGTCGACAATGCCGGACATTTCCGGACATTCTGGGCGATCGCCGTGCCGCTGGCAGGACCGCAGATTGCGGCGCTTTCGGTGATCATCTTCACCATGACGTGGAACGACTATTTCATGCCGCTGGTTTTCCTGAGCTCGGTCGACCAGATGGTGCTGCCCGTCGGCATCATGTCGATCCGTGATCCCGTCGGCAACTCGTCGGCCACTTCGGAAGTGATCGCGGCGGTGTCGCTGTCGATCCTGCCGGTTCTCATCGTCTTTCTAGTCGCACAACGTTGGATCGTCGATTCCTTCGTCCGCGCGGGTGTGAAAGGCTAACAGGGGTATGCGTGAACCGCTGGAGCCCATGGTCGCAGGCGCTGCTAAGATGCTATCTGTGCATCTGAGCAGCGTTTTGCGCGCAGAGACTTGAGGGAACAGAATGGTCAGCATCAAAGACGTTGCCGCACTCGCCGGCGTGTCGGATCGAACGGTATCGCGCGTGGTCAACGGCGAGGCCTTGATCCGACCGAAAACCAAGAAAAAAGTGCAGAAGGCGATCGAGACACTGGGCTACGTCCCGAACCAGGCGGCGCGATTGATGCGCACCAGCCGTTCTAATGTGCTTGGCTTGATCACCGATGTCGTTTCGACGACGCCGTTTTCAACCGACATCGTCCGCGGTATTCAAGATGCGTTGGATGGCACGTCCTATACTTTGCTGACGGTGAACACTTCCGCCAATCCGATAAAGGAGCAGCGTGCCTGGCAGATTTTCCGCGAGCATGGCATTGGCGGTGTATTCTACGTGACGATGTTTCATCGCCACGTACCGCCGGAGACGGAATTTCCGAATACGCCGACCGTCCTGGTAAACTGCAGCGCCCCCGACCAGGCTTTGCCTTCGATCGTGCCAGACGACTATCAAGGCGGTCTCGATGCTGTGCGCCATCTCGTCGAGCAGGGGCACCGAAAGATTGCCTATGTGGTGCTGAATGAACTGATCCTGGCGGCCGACCTTCGCGGCCGCGCATTCTTCGATGGGTTGGCGGCGGCCGGCATCGACGTGCGAAAGGAATGGATCGTCCCCGGGCGCGTGGGTGCCATATTTGCCGACAAGCTTGTGGCCTTCGAGAACGCACGACGCATTCTCAGCAATCCAGACCGACCGACGGCGGTTGTTTGCGGCAATGACGAAATCGCGCTGCAGGTCTATTGCGCCGCCACGGATCTCGGGTTGCGCGTGCCCGATGATGTCTCCATTATCGGATTTGACGATTTCCAAGTCATCACGACGGGCCTCCAGCCGCCCCTGACGACCATGGCATTGCCCTATCGCGATATGGGCGCTCTGGCCGTTCGAATGCTGCTCGACATCATCGCGGGCCAGCCCCCGAAAAAGAAACATGTCGAGTATCGCTGCGATCTTGTCGTTCGCAACTCGGTTTCCGCGCCAAAATAGCTGACGCTCGATCCGCTGACCAGCTCCTGATCCCGGCGGTCCCCAGCAGCGTGCTCCCGCGGCTCAAGCCGATGGCGTCTCCGGCCCCCGGCTTGACGGCGACATCGAAGCCGAGAAGGACCGCATCGCCCAGCAGATGGAACTGTTCAAGGCGGTGAACGCCCCCTGCATCGTCTACGGTGAGACCGCTGGTACAATTCGGGGTGACCGCAATGCGCCGCTGTCGACGAAGCACAAACTCTCCCAAGACGAGGTCCGGGTCTGCGGTCACAAGATGAATCAGTTCGGCGAATAGTACGCGGAACAGAGCATTGGCCGATGCGGTGCCATCGTTGGCACCCGATGATCACATCTTCGACTCACACCAAAATCATGGTCCATCGCCAGAGAACCATGGTGAGGCGATCGCCAGGACTCTGCACCCCGATCAAGTCGCTCACTGAACCGCGCCGGATTTGCCGGAGACCCCAACTCGTGAGAAGTAGGGTCTATGACAAGCAAGACGACGAACAAATTTTCCCCTGAAGTCCGCGCCCGCGCCGTTCGAATGGTGTCGGAACATGAGGCCGAACATTCTTCGCGATGGGCGGCTGTTTCCTCGATCGCGGCCAAGATTGGCTGCTCGGCACACACGCTCAATGAGTGGGTAAAGA
>NZ_JBFUFF010000188.1:0-6777 GCF_056403555.1 Rhizobium sp. P2_G2 | reverse complement strand
CAAGTACTCAGTGGCGTAGCGTCGCCGATCAGATCCGGCCGAAAGTGCCAAAGCTCGCAAATCTCATGGACAATGCCGAAGAAGACGTGCTCGCCTACATGACCTTCCCGAAACAGCATTGGACCAAGCTTCACAGCACCAATCCCATCGAGCGCCTCAACGGTGAGATCAAGCGCCGCACAGACGTCGTCGGCATCTTCCCCAACGATGACGCCATCGTCAGGCTCGTGGGGGCATTGCTGCTCGAAGACCATCGCACAAATGAGCGATGATCCCATCATCAGCCTGCCCGCTGCGGCTCGCTGACCCATTCCCGGCTCTGTCCGGAAAGCACGGCGATCACAAAGCCGAGCTACACCACTCCCAGAGACGCGATCATCAGTAAAGCGAATTACTACGTCTGCACCATCGATCAGCGTGATTGCAAAGGATCAGATGTTCCAGTTTGAACGGTAGCGGTCTTTGCGCCATAACCATTTCACAATAATTGCGGATCGGCAACAACAGAGCCGGCACCGGGAGACCAGCCGACTCGGGAGTGGTGCCAAAATCGTGGTGGACGTTATGATAGGCCATCGTTCAGGTCGCTGGACTCCAAGAGCTTCGCGACGGTGAAGATGTCCTTGTCGCCCCGGCCACAAAGATTGAGAATTATCAGATCGCCCGCAGGCATCTGCGGCGCTCTCTTGATCACCTCGGCGAGTGCGTGAGACGGCTCCAATGCGGGAATTATGCCTTCCTCCGTAGCCAGGAACTGGAAGGCGCTCAGCGCTTCGGAATCTGTTGCGGATGTGTAGGAGACGCGACCGTTTTCTTTGAGCCAGGCATGTTCTGGACCTACGCCGGGATAATCCAGCCCAGCTGATATAGAGTGCCCCTCGGCAATTTGGCCATCAAAATCTTGAAGCAGGTATGTTCGATTGCCATGCAGGACGCCGGGCATGCCCATGCTCAACGAGGCGCAGTGTTCTGGCGTATCAAGACCTTTACCGGCCGGCTCGACGCCCAGCATCGTCACCTCGCTGTCAGCCAGGAAAGGATGAAACAAGCCCATCGCGTTTGAGCCGCCACCAACAGCTGCCACAAGCAAGTTCGGCAGACGACCCTCATATTCCAGAATTTGGGAGCGTGCTTCCTTGCCGATGACCGATTGAAGCGTCCTGACCATTTCGGGATATGGATGGGGGCCAGCAGCCGTTCCGATGAGGTAATAGGTGTCCTCAATATTGGTGACCCAGTCGCGCAAAGCCTCGTTCATCGCATCCTTGAGAGTTCCATTTCCGGAGGTAACCGGCCTCAGTTCGGCTCCCAGCAGACGCATCCTGAACACGTTCGGTGCCTGGCGCTCGATGTCTTTTGCCCCCATGTAAATGACGCATTGCAGGCCAAATCGTGCCGCGACCGTGGCGGTTGCCACACCATGCTGTCCGGCGCCAGTTTCTGCGATGATCCGTCGCTTACCCATTCTTTGGGCAATAACGATTTGGCCAATGCAATTGTTGATCTTGTGCGATCCGGTGTGGTTCAGCTCGTCCCTTTTGAGATAAATTTTGGGTCCGCCCAATCGCTTTGTAATACGTTCGGCAAAGTAAAGTGGGCTCGGACGTCCAACATAATTCCGCAGCAGGTCGTGATATGTTTGCCAGAAGCCATGATCGTTCTTGGCCGCGTTCCATTCCTCATTCAGGCTGATCAGGAGCGGCATCAATGTTTCCGCTACAAACCGGCCACCGAATTTTCCAAAAAATCCTTGAGCGTCGGGTAGAGTTTTAGTCGACAAGCTATTCATCGGTGGAAGCCCTCGTTTCAACTCTCTTACGCAGCAGGAAAGTTTTGGATGGTACGAAGGGAGAAAGTATCGGCTCTCCGCCCCATTCAATGAATACAGAGCGATTGCTTGATCCAGGCTCATCGATTTCTCGTACCAGAGGTCAATGATCGGAGACCAGGATGACAATCCGTTTCAAACTTCTCAATTATGCCCTTGGCGTGGCATTAATTGCCCTGACCGCCGCTCCAATCGCCGTCATGGCGGAGTCAGAGGTTGCTCATGTAAGAAGCAGTCACTATAGCGGCACTTGGCTCGAGATCGGCAGGCACCCAATGTGGCTGACAGATGGTTGTGTGGCCGGCTACACGACTTATCGACCTGGCTCCCGGGCCGGCGAGATCATGGTCGAGGACGGCTGTCATCAAGGAACGCCGGCGGGCAAATTGAAAACAATAGAGGGCAAGGGCGACCTCCTCGACGTGAAGACGACCCGCGCCAAGCTGCGGGTGCGGTACCCGCTTCTGATTACTTTCAATTACTGGGTACTGTACGAGTCGCCCGCCCACGACTGGTTCATTAGTGCCGACCCGCAGATGAAGAACCTTTGGATCTATTCGCGCAGGGTTCCAACCAAGCAAAAACTGGCGACTATGGTGAAAAAGGCGAAGTCGCTTGGATATGATGTAAGAAAGCTCGAATTCCCCGCACAGTAGCGCGTCGTTTCGCTATTCCTTGTTTGACAATGCGTCGCCAATGCGGCGGAGCACGTGCTCCAGGGCTCCGGCTTGAACGCTTTCCGAGAGTCCAAGCCCGTCAGTTATGTCCGACTTCAAGATTCCTGCAAGCCCATGCATGGTTCCCCAGACGAAGACAGCGTCTCGGTCTATGCGATCGCCGAGAGCGAACTCTCCATATTTGCGCCGCAGCGCCTCGCGGAGTAAGTCGAAGGCGTGGTGGGCGCTGGCTTTCATCTCCGGGTGGTCAATGGCATTCGGCAGCGTCGTCGAAAACATCAAGCGGTATTGCAGCGGGAAGGCCAAAGCATAGCCGATATAGGCGATCCCCATCGCGGCCATATCCGCATCCGCATCGTCCGAATGCAAGCGGGCATCCAGATGGCGCGCGAATTCCTCGAAGCAGCGACGAATAATTTCCGCCAGGAGGTGATCCCTGCTTGGATAGTGTTTGTAAGGCGCGCCATGTGAGACGCCAAGCCGCCGCGCCACATCCCGGAGGCTCAGTCTGTCGACGCCGTGTTCGGCAATGATGGCCATCGCCTCAGTGACGCAATCGTCTGCGAGGTTTCCAGATCGCCTTGATTCAGTTTGCACCATGCCCCGCCATGCTTCTCATGATGCGTCCCATGATAAGCACCCGAACAAAGCGCGGCAAGGCAATCAGCGAGAAGGTTAGAAAACGGCCGACGCGACCGGGCACCGTCAAGCTTCTGCGACCAAGTGCCGTCAGAGTCTGTGCTGCTACCTGCCACGGTTCATCGGCTGCCCCCATCGACATCCCGGCTCTGGACGCAAACCCGGACCGCACTGGTCCGGGGGCGGATACTAGAATATCGACTGCGCTGGACTTCATCTCGATAGTCAGAGCCTCTCCAAGTGCATGAACATATGCCTTTGTCGCTGCATAGGTGGCAGCAAACGGGGCGCCTTGCCGCCCCACGAGTGATCCCATCATGACCACTCCTCCCCCGCCCCTGCCTGCGAAGTGACCGGCAAGGGAATAGGCCAGTTCCGTGACGACACGGCAGTTGAGATCGACCATCCCCAATTCGCTTTCAAGCTGCTGAGACAGAAACCTGCCGGAACTGCCGAACCCGGCCGCGGCAATCAGCAGCCCAGCATTTTCAGCAATTGCTGCGTCGACGACTGCCTGCACCGCACCTGGGACGCTCAGATCCAGGGCCAACGGCATGGCGCGAACCCCGTTCTGCTCGGCAATCAAATCAGCAAGTTCCGCAAGCTTGTCGCGCCTGCGAGCGACGAGGATGAGGGAAAAACCCAGCCGGGCAAGGTGCTCTGCAAAAGCACGACCTATGCCCTCAGAGGCGCCCGTCACGACGGCCACCGGGCCGTATTTTTTGAAACGCTTGTCAATTTGACCGTCGGATATGATCTGCACAGCGTTCTCCCTCGTACAGTAGACACTGTCTACATTAAAAGGTAGACGGTGTCTACTGAATTGGGGCTACGGGAGAGCCAAATGTCAGCAATTGGATTGTGGTGGACCACCGCCTTGATGCTCTTACTGCTTATGGTCCCGACTTTGATCGCGCTCATTATGGATCGGCGCGAACTTGATAGTGATCGCGTGTGGGCAAAGCCGTTGAAATTCCAACTTTCGCTCGCCGTCCATTTCGCAACCCTGGCTTTGCTGGCGCAGGATTTGCCGACGACCGTTATAGAGGATTGGCCATTCTATGGCGGGGCAGTGCTAAGCGTCGTCGCGACTGTTTTCGAAATCCTTTACATTGGCATCCAGGCGGCCAGGCAGCAAAAGTCCCATTTCAACTTCGAGACCCCGCTGACAGCAATGCTCTATGGCCTCATGGCAATTGGAGCGGTGATGATTACTGCTGCCGCAGCTTTGGTGGGTATCTTGCTGCTGTGCTGCGAAACACCTTCAATCGGCTACGGCCTCAAGATCGGAGGGGGCGTGGGTTTGATTGGTGGCACGGCGCTGACATTTGTTACTGCCTTCCGGATGGGTGCCACCATGACCCGCTACAATGGCGAAGAGAAAGCCGGCGCTGCCAGGATGGCTGTCACGGGCTGGTCGCTCAGCGTGGCAGACCGCCGTATTCCCCATTTCCTGGCAACACATATGATGCAGGTGTTGCCGGCTACTGGCCTTATTGTCGATCCGGTACTGCCCCCTCTCCCGTCGGCGTTCGTGGTTTTGCTCTGCGCCGGTGGCTACGCTTTCGTGACGTTGCAGACATTCCGACGCGTGAACCGTGGCCAAGTGATTGCATGGCCAGGCCCATTCGGGAACCTCTTTGGACGGGGCATCATTGAGCCGCGGCAATCGAACGCACGTTCCCGGTCATCTGCAAAACGCTGGCGCTCGTAAGACAGCACAAAAGGAAAGAGAAACCGATGTTGAGCCGCGAATTCAACCACGGCCATGCCTCGAACTCAGTTGTGATCGACAAGGCCAGCGCCGACAAATCCCTTCTGATCGTCGAAGACGATAACGTGTTCCTTAAAAGATTGGCTCGCGCCATGACCTGTCGCGGGTTTTCTGTCGAAACGGCCGCGACCCGTGCAGATGCCATCGCCTTGATCCGCAACAGGCCGCCGCTATACGGCATCATCGATCTCAGATTGACCGATGGTAGCGGACTTGACGTGATCGAAGCGGTGCGCATGCGGCGTGACGATAGCCGCCTGCTGATCCTGACGGGCTACGGAAACATTGCCAATGCGGTAACAGCCGTTAAACTCGGCGCCATTGATTATCTTGCAAAGCCCGTGGATACTGATGAAGTCGTTCGAGCCCTAACTGGAGAAGACGATGTCAAGGCCGATCCGCCGGAACACCCGATGTCCGCGGCCCGTGTCCGTTGGGAGTATATCCAGCGGGTGTACGAGCGTTGTGAGCAAAATATTTCGGAAACCGCGCGTCATCTGAATATGCATCGACGAACCCTGCAGCGGATCTTGTCCAAACATGCTCCGAAATAGATGCTATGTGTCCCTGACCGCGCGAAGTGCATTATTTTGAAAGACACCAGGTGAGCCTGGATGGAAGAAGTTGGAACACTATGTCCACGAGCCGCTCTGCCGAGATAAAGATGCTTTTTCTATTTCTCGTTGTCGTTATCGGAGCTGGGCTTGCCATTGGTCTGACCATACGGCCGGGTTCGTGGTACGGTTCGTTGAACAAGCCCTCCTTCAACCCTCCGAACTGGATTTTTGGTCCGACCTGGACTGTACTCTATGTCCTTATTGCGATTGCAGGATGGCGCACCTGGCGGCGTGATCGATTTTCCGGCTGGCCGATGCGGATGTGGGTCGGCCAAATGATATTGAACTGGCTTTGGACGCCTCTTTTCTTTGGCGCCCATCAGATGTTGGCGGGCTTAGCCGTCATCATCTGCCTGCTTTTTGCCGTCGTTGGTTTCATTGCTGTGTCTCGTGACACCCTCGCGCGACTTTGCTTCTTGCCCTATGCGCTCTGGGTCGGCTTCGCCTCACTTCTCAATGCCGCTCTGCTATCGCTCAACGGGTGATGCACAAGATATCAGAGCGGAGGCTGCGGCGGATCTTGTTCATTTTCCCGTTCGGTACTCGTCGGCACGCTTTGCTGCTTTATCCGATCAAGATAGTCATGCGCGGCCCGCGTCGCCTCTGCTGAGTTTTTGAAAGGCCCAGCCAGGAGAATTGCATCGGAGCCTTGCATGATCACGACCGCTTTGGTGACCGCGTCAAAAATGACTTGCGTTTCTTCCTGAACAGAGTGGGTCATCCCGTGCGCTCGTCAAATGAATTCGACCTGCGATACGGATTGCAGCAATTTCCGGATCGGCTGCCTCATACACAATTTCGTATGCGGTCGACAAATCCAGGAAGTGGCGGACCGCGTAAATCGGTCATGACTGTTCTTGGATCTCTCAACTCTGGTTACAAAGCGCTCGTGATCGGAGCGTCCGGCGGCATTGGCAGCGCGCTAGTCGCCTGTTTTGCCGCTGACCCGAGTTGCGCGGCGGTCCTATCTTTGTCGCGGCGAGGTGACAACGGCGTTGACATAACCGACGAGACGACACTCGCCGATGCCGCAATGCGGCTTTCGCAGCAATACGGGCATTTCGAACTGGTTTTCAATGCCACGGGGGCGTTGACGATCGATTCCATCGGCCCCGAAAAGACGATTAAGTCACTCGACGCTTCCGTCATGGCCAGGCAATTTGCGGTGAACGCTATCGGTCCAGCCTTGCTCCTCAAACATTTTTCGCCGCTTTTGCCAAAGAACCGTCGGAGTATTTTTTT
>NZ_JBFUFF010000187.1:0-6797 GCF_056403555.1 Rhizobium sp. P2_G2 | reverse complement strand
GTAAAGCAGAGACTCTCGGGTCAGCAGCCGATGCAGGAAACGGCAATGCCGATCCGTCCAGTCGAGCATCGGCGCGACTGAGAAGATCTTCTGTCCGGTTTCGAGTGCCGCGGCATACATGGTCAGTGTCCCGATACCGCACCCGAGATCAGCGGGATGTTGGGAAGCGCACCGCCGAACACCTCGTCGGCGCCGTCATAGATCATGCGGATCGCGACGAAGACGATGATCAGGAAGCCGATCCAGGCGATCCACTTGTAGCGTCCCAGAAGCTTGGCGATGACTGCCGAGGCCGCGCCCATCAGCACGACCGAAAGGCCGAGCCCGAAGATCAGCGCCCAGACATGTTCGCGCGCCGCGCCCGCGACTGCCAGCACATTGTCGAGCGACATCGAGACGTCGGCAATGATGATCTGCGTCACCGCCTGCCGCAGTGTCTTGGTGCCGGGGCGGGCGCCGACCACGCCATCGTGGTTGTCGTCCCTGCCAGCAAGCGCTTCTTGCGCCTCATGCACCTTATGCTCGGGCGTGGTGAGCTCGCGATACATCTTCCAGCACACCCAGAGCAGCAGGATGCCGCCGAGCAGGATCAGGCCGACAAGCTGCATCATCCAGGTGGCGGCGAGCGCGAAGACGATCCTGAGCACTGTTGCGGCGAGAATACCGATGAGGATGGCTTGCCTGCGCATGCTCGACGGCAGGCCGGCGGCGGCCATGCCGATCACGATCGCATTGTCGCCTGCGAGCACGAGATCGATCATGATGACCTGCATCAAGGCGACGACTGCGGCGTAATCCAGTCCAAGCATGGGGAAGCGAAACTCCGTTTCAGGGCTGCGATCGGGTTGACGTCGTGGCTCAGCCACTTGGACGGAAACGCGGCATGAGTCAACCGCGGCGATGAAGGGCCCTAAAGCGTATCGCGTGAACAAGGATTCGCACGACGCGCTTCAGGTTTTTGTTTGCGCATGCCTTTTTCGCGAAACCGCTGCACAGTTTCGCGAGACATGCTGTAGGTCGCCAATTGGGGAGTTGTGATAGAATTTCAAGCGCCTATGATGCAGAAAATTCGTCTGCGACGCCATTGTTGGTCATGGCGTCCGACGCCTGTTTGGAGGAAGAGAGCAGACATGCCGCTTTATGCACTGGGCGACGATAGACCGGTAACCCTTGGCGAAGACAATTACTGGATCGCGCCGGGTGCGCATGTGATCGGCAAGGTCACGATCGGCTTTGACGTCGGCATCTGGTTCGGTGCCGTTGTCCGCGGCGACAACGAGCTGATCGCCATCGGCGCGCGCACCAATCTCCAGGAGGGCGTCATGGTGCATACCGATATGGGCTTCCCGGTGACCATCGGAACGGGTTGCACGATCGGCCATCATGCCATCATCCATGGCTGCACGATCGGCGACAATTCACTGGTCGGCATGGGCGCCACGATCCTCAACGGTGCGAAGATCGGCAGCAATTGCCTGGTCGGCGCCAATGCGCTGGTGACCGAGGGCAAGGAGTTCCCCGACAATTCGCTGATCGTCGGTTCGCCGGCACGGGTGATACGCAGCCTGGACGAAAAGGCGGCCGAGGGCCTCAGGCGCTCGGCGGAGAGCTATGTGCAGAACTGGAAGCGTTTCCGCCGCGACCTCAGAGGGCTTTAAGCAGGTTCCGGAAAAGCGTCCCGCGGTTTTCCGACGAGAACCTGCTTAGACTTCACGCGATCTTCCGTTCGGTTTCCTCGCCCAGCATGGCATAGGTCGCCTCGGCCGGCATCGGTTTGCCATAGAAATAGCCCTGGGCGATGCCACAGCCGAGATTTCTGAGCGTCTCGGCCTGGGCTGCGGTTTCCACGCCTTCGGCGGTCGTCACCATGCCGAGGTCGCGGCAGAGATTGACCACGGCGCGCACGATGGCCAGCGATTCCGGATCATCGCCCATGTCGCGCACGAAACCCTGGTCGATCTTGATCTTGTTGAACGGGAACTTGCGGATATAGGACAGGCTCGAATAGCCGGTGCCGAAATCGTCCATGGCGAAGAGGACGCCGATCGCCTTGATCTGGTTGAGCGCCGCCATGGTCTGTTCGGTGTCGTTGAGGAACACGCCCTCGGTGATTTCCAGCATCAGCCGGCCGGGATTGAGCCCCGACTTCTTAAGCGCCGCAAGCACTGTCAGCGGCAGTTGGCCGCCGTTGAATTGCAGCGGCGAGATATTGACCGCGACGCTGACATGTTCGGGCCAGAGCGCGGCCTGTGCGCAAGCAGTGTCGAGGATCCAGGCGCCGAGCTCGGTGATCAGGCCGGCTTCCTCGGCAACGGGAATGAATTCGGCCGGCGAGACGAAGCCGCGGGTCGGATGTTCCCAGCGGATCAGCGCCTCGAAACCAACCAGCGCCTCGGCATCCAGCGAAACCAGCGGCTGGTAGTAGAGCTTGAACTTGCGGCCGGCGATCGCCTCTCGCAGGTCGTGCTCCATTTCGCGCCAGTCGCGCATGCGACGGTCCATGTCCGTCTCGAAGAAGCGGAACGTGCCGCGGCCTTCCTGCTTGGCGCAATAGAGGGCAAGGTCGGCATTCTTGGAGAGATCGTCGGCATCGGCGCCATCCTGCGGCGAGATCGCAATGCCGATCGACGTGCCGACGACGATGCGGTGGCCGTGAACCTGGAAGGGCTCGGAGATCCGCTCGATCACCTTGGTCGCCAGCTGTCGGGCTGCTTCGGGCTGGGCGGCACCGCTCTGGAAGATGGCAAATTCATCGCCGCCAAGGCGAGCCGCGAAACAGTCCGGACCGATGGCGGCACGCAGCCGTTCGGCGACCTGCACCAGCAGCGCGTCCCCGACCGGATGGCCGAGCGTGTCGTTGACGATTTTGAAGCGGTCGAGGTCGAGGAACAGCAGCGCCGACTCGCGATCGGCGGCGCTTGCGGCGTATTCGGTGATGTGCTGGCGGAACAGCGTGCGGTTGGCGAGATTGGTCAGGCTGTCGTGCATGGCGAGATGCGCGATCTTTTCCGAAGCGGCCTGCTTTTCGGTGATGTCTTCATGGGTGACGACAAAGCCGCCGTCCGGAAGCCGCATCACCGTCATGGTCATGACGCGCCGGTCATCCAATTCGACCACGCGCTGCGAGGTCTGGTAGGTGCCGCCATGGGTGTGTACATCGGAGAGCACCTGATCGGAAATGGTGCGCCTGACACCGGCGCCCATGGTGCGGCAGAGCCCGATGAAATCGTCGACGGTCATGCCAAGCAGGTCGACCTGGCTGCCGAGATTGTAGATTTCCTGCAGGCGCCGGTTGGCAATGGTGATCCGTCCCTCGCGGTCGAGCATGTAGAGGCCCTGTGGCATGTTCTCGATCGCGCCATGCAGCCGGTCGCGCTGCAGCGAGATTTCCGCGCGCGATGTCTCCTGCAATTCGCGGCGTGTCTTGGAGAGCGCATTGAAGGTACGCGAGAACTGATTGGCGAGGTCGCCGATCTCGTCGCGGCGCGTCAGGAGCTTGGCGTCGATAGGGTCAGTCTCGTTGCGCATTGCAAGTCCGAGATTGCTGACATTGATGGTCAGCGCCTCGATCGGCGTGGTCACGGCGCGGCGGAAATACCAGCCGATCAGCAGCGCCAGGAGGCAGGTGGCGAAGACGGCAGAGGCGATTTCCCAGTTGCCGAGATTGGCCTGCTGTTCGGTCCTGAGCTGGGCATTGCGATTGATGCGCTGCGCCACATCCATGATGTTGAGAAGGGCGACCGAATACTGGCCCTGCTCGCGCTGCAGCCTGAGCACCAGAGCCTGCTTCATCCGCTCATTGTCGAGCAGTGCTGCCTGGGAATTGAAGATCGAATGGTCGCCGAGATGCGACATGCGCTTGGCTTCGGCGACAAGCCCGAGCAGGGCCTGATAATCATAGCTGCCGTCGTTGCGCTGGAAATAGGGCTGGAGATCGCTGACATTGCTTTCCAGCGACAGGAGCTTGATCCAGTAGCCCTTGCGCATGCGCTCGAGATCGTAGGGCTGGCTGACGTTGGAGAGCATGGTTCCGACATTGAGCAGTTCGGTGACCACGATCTTGAGCTTGTAGAAATCCCTGAGCCATTGCCAGGCTTCCCTGGTCCGGGCGTTGAGGCCGACGGCGCCGATCAGTTGAGCGCGCGTCGGCGAATAAACGTTGCCGGTGCTTCTGCGCCAGTTGTCGGCGATCTGGTTCTCCAGATTGAGGATGTTCATCGAGGCGGTGACGGAAATCAGGTTGGTCGTGGCGCGCAGCGACGTCTCCGACGTCGAGATATGGCTGCGTGCCGTCATCGACAGATGGCAGACGTCGAGCAGCGCCTGGCGTGTCCGAAAAATCTTGTTGCCGGAGAATTCGTAGCGGCCGAGCTCAGTCGCGGCATCGGCCTGTGATGCCAGCTTCTTCAGCATGGCGAGCTTGTTGCGCTGGTTGGTCTGGGACTGCTCCAGATAGTTTGCAGCACCCTCCAGGCCGGCGCAGTTCTTCATCACAGGATCGAAAATGCTCTGCAGCTTCTGATAGCTTTCCGACAGCGAGATGACGCCGATCAGCAGCGGCGAGGCGGCCTCCGCCGAGAAATTGACCGATTCCTCAACCTTCTGAATGTTGTAGCCCGCATTGAGGCCGGTGAAAACGGCGGCCATCAGAGTGAGGCCGACACCGAATGTCACCTTGTTGCGGAACCGAATGTTCGAGTCCCGAAACCGGCTGCCAAATCGATGCCCGCCAGGATTGCCCATCCTTCGCCCTTCTCAGCCTTGGACCCATGTCCCGCCAATCGCGGCAACTATATTTGGCACTGCTTGAAAATGAATTAATCAAATGAACTAAACGATTTAACCCGGAAAATCCGGCCTCGAACAGAGCGGCAGAGGGGCTTGTTGGAAACGTTTTCGGAAAAACAACGTGTTTTTATGCTACAGAAGAACACTTGTTGCAGGCGCCACGGATTTCGATCGTGGTTTTTTCCGGTCTGAAATGTTGCGCGGTCTGCCATTGCTGCAGCCGGTTTTCGATCGTGTGATCATGGAATTCGGTCACAGAGCCGCAGGAATCGCAGATGGCGAAGGCGGTGACGCCATGCGCATGCGCTTCGTGGTCATGCGGATCGGCGCAGGCGACGAAGGCATTGATGCTTTCGAGCCGGTGCACGAGGCCGTATTCGACCAGCTTGTCGAGCGCCCGGTAGACCTGCAGCGGCGCGCGAAAACCATCGCCGCGCAGCCTGTCGAGAATGTCATAGGCGCTGAGCGGATTGGCCGCGCCGGAAAGCGTATTCAGCACCAGCGACTGGTTGCGCGTGAGATCGGGTGATGTCATGTGCCACCTCCCTGGCTGGCGGTTTCGGAGCGGATGCGCGTGGGCACGAGGCTCAGCACGAAGAGGATGAGCGCGGCGACCACGATCGACGGGCCGGAGGGCGTGTCGAACTGCAGCGAACCGTAGAGCCCGCCGATGACAGCGACAACCCCCACGACGGCAGAAAGCACCGCCATCACTTCCGGTGAGGCGGAGAAGCGGCGGGCCGTGGCGGCCGGGATGATCAGCAGCGAGGTGATCAGCAGGATGCCGACGATCTTCATGGCGATGGCGATCACCAGCGCCAGCAGCAGCATGAAGATCAGCCGCGCCCGCTTGGGATTGAGGCCTTCGGCCTCGGCAAGGTCTTCGGAAACCGTGGCGGCGATCATCGGCCGCCAGAGCCAGACGAGCGCCATCAAGACGAGAATGCCGCCGCCCCAGATGATGTCGATATCGCCTTCGCTGACGGCAAGAATGTCGCCGAACAGGAAGCTCACCAGATCGATCCGCACCCAGGTCATGAAGGCGAGGATGACGAGCCCGACCGACAGCGAGGCATGCGAGAGGATGCCGAGCAGCGAATCCGCCGACAGCGAGCCCGTCCGTTGCAGCAGCAGCAGCAGCAGCGACACGCCGGCTGCGACGACGAAGACGGCAACGATGATGTTGAGATTGAACAGCAGCGACAGCGCCACGCCAAGCAAAGCCGAATGCGCCATCGTGTCGCCGAAATAGGCCATGCGGCGCCAGACGATGAAGCAGCCGAGCGGTCCGGTGGTCAGCGCGATGCCGATGCCGGCGAGGATGGCGCGGAGGAAGAAATCATCAAACATCGCGGCCCGCCTCCTTCACTGTCTCGACGGCTGCGCTCGGCATGACCAGCCGGTTGTGATCATGGCCGCAGGCGCAATCGGGGCCGTGGACATGGTCGGCATGCGCATGGTCATCGTGGTGATGGCCGTCGCCGGGGAAGCAGGTATCGGTGATCGAGCCATCGGCATGCTGCACGCGACCGTCTGCGAGATGGGTGTGGTCGTGATGATGGGTGTAGATCGCCAGCGCGCCGGCACCGCGGACGCCGAACAGGCGCTGATATTCCGGATGGTTCGAGACATCATGCGGTGTGCCGGTGCAGCAGACATGGCCGTTGAGGCAGACCACCGTGTCGGTCGCCGCCATCACCACATGCAGGTCGTGCGAGATCAGCAGCACGCCGCAGCCGGTACGGTCGCGGATGGCGCCGATAAGCTCGTAGAGCGCGATCTCGCCGGTATAGTCGACGCCCTGGACCGGCTCGTCGAGCACCAGCAGGTCGGGCTTGCGGGCGATGGCGCGGGCGAGCAGCGCCCGCTGGAATTCACCGCCGGAAAGATGCTGCACCTCGGCCTTGGCGAGATGGGTGATGCCCGTCAACGCCAGCGCATTGGCGATTTCCTTGGGGGGAAGGGGGCCGGTCAGTGTCATCAACCGCTCGACCGAGAGCGGCATGGTG
>NZ_JBFUFF010000186.1:0-7061 GCF_056403555.1 Rhizobium sp. P2_G2 | reverse complement strand
GCCGCCCTGCCGTCCGGGAAGTGTCTTCGGGAAAAAGAAGACGAGAGGAAGGACCGGCAGAGGGCCGGTTCCGCATTCATTGGAAGGACAAATCCATGCAACTCGCAAAGGTCGATCCGCGGCTCCTGAAAGAGAACCCCGACAGAACCCGGCAATCCAAATCCTCAGCGCAAGCAGATTCCCTGATGCTCGCCACCATCCAGGCTGTCGGGATCGTCCAGCCTCCCGTGGTGGAATCGGAAAAGAATGGCGGCAACGGCTACATCGTCGATGCCGGCCACCGGCGCGTGAGACTGGCGATCGCCGCCGGGCTCGAAGAAATCAACGTTCTTGTGGCGGAGCCATCGAACGACAGCGGCGCCATGCGCTCTATGGTCGAGAACATTGCCCGCGAACCGCTGAATCCGGTCGACCAATGGCGCGGCATCGAGCGCCTCATCGAACTCGACTGGACCGAAGACACGATTGCGGTTGCCCTTGCGCTGCCTGTCCGCCAGATCCGCAAGCTGCGCCTTCTGGCAAAACTGCTGCCGGCGATGCTCGAGCAGATTGCCCTTGGCGACATGCCGAACGAGCAGCAGCTTCGCACTATCGCCGCTGCCAGCGTCGACGAGCAGAGCGAGGTTTGGAAGGCGAACAAGCCGAAGAAGGGTGATACCGCGCAGTGGTGGTCGATCGCCAATGCATTGAACCGCAAGCGCATGTACGCGAAGGATGCGAGCTTCGGCGATGACCTGGCGGTGGCTTACGGCATCGAATGGGTCGAAGACCTGTTCGCACCGGCCAATGAGGACAGCCGCTACACGACCAATGTCGAAGCCTTCCTCGGTGCCCAGCACGAATGGATAACGAATAATCTCCCCAAGAAGGGATCAATCGTCGAGACAAACACCTGGGGTCAGCCTGAATTGCCGAAGAAGGCCGAACAGGTCCATGGCAAGCCCCAGAAATCCGACCACACCGCGATGTATCTCGACCGCGACGGCAAGGTGAAGACGGTCCAATACCGGCTGCCCGAGACCAAAAAGCCGAAGGGAAAGAACGCGGCCGCCGACGGCACCGGCGAAGTGGAAGAGCCGATCGYSGGCTCGAAGCCACGCCCCGACGTCACCCAAAATGGTCTCGACATGATCGGCGACTATCGCACGGATGCGCTGCATGATGCGCTCGGGCGCGCGCCGATCGAGGACGACATGCTGATGGCGCTGCTSGTGCTCGCGTTCGCCGGTTTGAATGTTCGMGTCGACTCSGGCGCCGAYGGGACATTCTACWGCGGCGCCCGGTTCAAGCGCCATGCCGCAAGTCTGTTTGATCCGGACGGCAAGCTGACCTTCGACATCGACGCCTTGCGCGTCACCGCCCGCTCCGTCCTGATCGACGTGCTGTCCTGCCGGCGGAACAATTCCAACAGCGGTGTGATCTCCCGCATCGCCGGCGACGCGATCGGGGCGGACGCCTTCCTCCCCAATGTGGGAACGGAGGCTTTCCTCGCGTGCCTCTCTCGGCAGGCACTCGAAGCATCGTGCAAAGGCACCCCCGTCCATCCGAAGGCCCGGGTGCGGGAGACACGCGCCGCTTTGGTCGAGCATTTCAAGGAAGGGCATTTCGTCCATCCAGCGGCACTCTTCGCGCCCGATCCGAAAGATCTCGTGGATCTCATCAAGCACGCCGAGGTTCCGGAGCAGGATGACCCTGCCTCGGCGGAGACGACCGAGGCATCCACCGGTGACGTCGTCACGGACACTGACATCCGGGAATCCGATCCGCAGGGCTCTGAGGACGATGACGCTCCAGACGAAGACGGGTCCGCCTACGGTATCGCGGCGGAATAGCCAAACCTTCCATCCCCAACGGCAAGTCCGCCGCCGGCTGCCACCGTCGGCGGGTCTGTTTTGAGCCATCGCAGAACCCAACGGAGGAAACCCATGTCTGCGTCTCTGATCTACGACCTTGCTTCCATCGGCTCGATCATTGCCTGGTCCGACGGCACCCCGCGTCCGCCCGAGCGATTCAAAAGGAAGCTTGCCGCCTGGCAGACCCGGAATAGCAAGGGTCGGCTTATCCGCAAGGAAGGACCGCGCACATTGGGCAATTACACGGCTCCAGCGCATTTCACCCTGCACGAGGCGGACTTCGGCGAAAAGGACGTTGTTGTCCTTCGCATTCATCGCACATTCGGCATCGATTCCGATCTCACGTTCAAAGTGCTCGAACGCCCTCTGGCAGGATCCATCCGTGTCTTCGATCGCCACGGCGCCGCAGCCGAACTTGTCCATCTTGCCGAAAACCGCGAGGCTGCTCAAGCTTGGTTGACGAGGCATGGCTACCCGAATGCGGTGCTCGAGGAGGTGTCAGCGGACGAAGTGGCCGCTGATCATGTCGAAGGGAGGAGCGCGGCGTGACATCGCTCAGTCCACGGACCCTGCTCGCGGCGATGGAGGCGTCACGCCGCGAGACCCATCAACATCTCAATCTCGTTCTTCGCCAGATCGCCGGGCGTGCTGAACGTATGACCGTTACGCAGAAGGTAAAATCCCGGTCGCATCGTCGGGGTCGGTCCAACTGGACGCCTTCCGACGACGAACTCTATCGCGAGCACCTCGATAGCTTGACCTTCCAGCGGCGCGGTGAAATCGAAGCTCTGTCACGCAAGTTGGCGAGGCAGGATCCGGCGCTGGCCGCAGCCCGCGAAAAGCCCGGCGAAAATGCTGGGTGTAGGGCGGCATAGGCTAGCCGGGTCCAATCAGCACGCAGGCCGAAGGGTGCGGCAGCGGCAGAGATTGGCACGGGAGGCGGTCATTGGCCTCGTCTCCTGCATTCCGGTCTTCAGTCCGGGACGCGCTCCCATGCCGGATCGACCTTCGGTTTTTCACGGTCATAAGCCGGCGGCCGGTCGTTTCAAGGCCGCTTGCGCGCCGCATTGCGGCCTCCTCCCCCTCCCTCGCAAGACGGGTTTGCGGCCCGCGCAGGGGCTTACCCCGCTTGCCCGCAAACCCGTCCCGCTCGCTCAGGGGCTCCGGACCTTTGAAAGCGCCCGTCTTTCGCCGGCTTTCTTTGACCGTACCGAAGGGCGTTCCGGCAAGGGGCCGACGCGAGCCTTCGGCGAAACCGGAAAGGAACCAGACATGGCCAAGCCCGCAACCAATCGCCAATCTGCCCGCGTCGTCCAGCTTCGCAAGGGCGCSACRATCGAAATGGTYCGGCTCACCTGCCCCGATGCCGCCCAGGCGAYCAAGATCGCCGAACGYTTCGGCACAGCCGTCGTCGACAGCGACGGRATYCGCGACCWGCATGAGCGCCTGATCATCGAAACCGCCGATACGCTCAGCGAAGGTCTCGGTGAGCGSGCGATGCAGATCCATCTCCAGCGGATCGTCGGMGCYTWTGTCRGCTCGGCCCACGGCGCCGGSCAGTTCTACTCCCGSGCCGTCACCGAGGCGCGYGACGCCACGGCGAAGGCSGCAAACGAYGCCCGCGACGAGGACCTTGACGGYCCSGTGGGCTACGACAGCGCCGCCCAGCGCAAGCGGGAGTTCGCGGCGGACATGGGTGTGCAGGCTCACGCCCTCCGCATGGCGGCCGAAGGAGCCGTTGCCGCCTACGAGCACGTGGTCGGCGAGACCTGGAAGCCCTTCGACCGCCCGGTCGATCAACCCGGTACGTCGCTCGATCGCAAGGCTGCCGCGGCGCAGCTATCGGCTTTCGAATGAGCTACCCGCCGGCGGGGTTTCGGCCCCGCCACCACATCGATCATCTGGATAGGCCGGCCCTGGCGGGACCGGCCTTTTCTGCGTCGCTGCCAAGGCCGGCGACGAAGAGGCCGAGGAATGAAGCAAAAGGATGAGGTTTCGCCCTGCGACCCGTCCCGTTCGTCGGTCCTGCAGGAGCCGGCGGCCAGCCGCAACGGCTTCGCCGTCCTCCACTTCGTTGCGGCCGTTCCGGTGCGGCTCACCGCCTCAACGCTCCTGCCATCGGCCCTCCGCGACGGGCCGCGATGGGCGCGGCCTCCTGAACGGAGGTTCTGAAAATGAGCAGCAAACCAGCAAATGAACGCACCGACATCTACGCGAAGATCACCGACAAGATCATCGAAGAGCTGGCCAACGGCGTCCGCCCGTGGACGCAGCCTTGGAAGGCAGCGCATGCGGATGGCCGGATCACCCGGCCGCTCCGCCACAATGGCCAGCCCTACAGTGGCGTCAATGTGCTGCTTCTTTGGTCGGAGGGCCTGGCACGCGGCTATTCCTCGGCGATCTGGATGACATTCAAGCAGGCGMTCGAGGTAGGCGCCGCCGTCCGCAAGGGTGAAACGGGCACGACGGTCGTGTTTGCCAGCCGATTCACCAAATCCGAGGCTGACGATCACGGCAACGAGGTCGAACGGGAAATCCCRTTCCTGAAGGCATACACTGTCTTCAACGTCGAGCAAATCGACGGRCTGCCGGATCACTATTGCCACCGCCCTGCTCCGGTTCTCGATCCGATCGAGCGGATTGATCATGCCGACYGCTTCTTCCGCAACACCGGCGCCCTGATCCGTCACGGCGGAAACCGGGCCTATTATTCGCCGGCTAGCGACCACATCCAGATGCCACCCTTCGAGACCTTCGAGGATGCGGCTGGGTACGTGGCCACGCTCAGCCATGARGCAACGCACTGGACGGCGCCATCCTTCCGCGTCGGACGCGACCTGAGCCGATATGCCAAGGACAAGACCGAACGAGCCCGCGAGGAATTGATCGCGGAGCTTGGCAGTTGCTTTCTCTGCGCCGATCTCGGCATCGCTCCCGAACTGCAACCGCGACCGGACCACGCCTCCTACCTTCAATCCTGGCTCAAGGTTCTTTCCGACGACAAGCGGGCGATCTTCCAGGCGGCTGCGCATGCGCAGCGCGCCGTCGGCTACCTGCACAGCCTGCAGCCCGCCGTCTCCGAAGAGCGGGAGGCTGCATGATGGCCGTTCTCCTTACTTCCCGCCTGCTGATCCTTGCCTGCTCGGCGACCAAGCGCGACGGCCCAAAATATATGCCGGCGATCGATCGCTATGATGGACCGCTATGGCGTACCGTTCGCGCCGTCGATCCCCACGGTGAAAAGGCACAAGTCGCGTTTCTTTCGGCCCATCTCGGGTTCCGACAGGCCAACACGCCGATCGAGATCTACGACGCGCGCATGACCGAGGCGATCGCTGCGGCGATGAAGGCGGGCGGGCTCGGCACCCGCTGGCCCCGCCCTCGCAATCAGCGGCGCGTGATGCCGGGTGGCGAGCATCCAGGCATGCACATTGGCAGCATGACAGCTTTGGCGAGGCATCCCTTCACCGATGTCGCTCTGGTCGGCGGACATCTCTTTCTCGATGTGATGCGGCACCTCGTCGGGCTCTTCCGTGAACGCTTGCATGTCACCGCCGAGGCCAACGTCATCGAGATCAACGGTCCCATCGGCCGCATGCGGCAGGACCTCCGTCTCTGGCTCGATGGTCACGAAATTAGAGCGCGCTGATGTTGCACGCTTCAGCTCTGATCGGGGAGGAGCCTGTGCTTCCCCGATCCTCCGTGTGCTTTCGGCGCCGGGGCGTTGTCCACGACGCTTGCTTTGATGGGCGCGCATGCCGAAATTGACCAATTGCCCGATTGTACCATGTTCGCCGACACCCGGCTGAGAGCCGCCAACCATCCGTCAGCATCTGGATTGGTTGGCATCGGGAATTGCATAGTTGCTCGCGGGCCGCCTTCGCTTCTGCTTGACCGACAGCAMCACTGAAATCGGATGGACATGGATGGATAAATGGAGCGAGCTGTGTCATAGCCATTCGGATGGAAACGGATGGGACAATGGATGGCACTCGATATATCGACTTTGCGGATCACCCCTGAAATCCTGTCGCTTATCGCGGAGATCGACGAGTTTAAGGGCGCTTGGCGCGCCCTGGGACGGATTGCTCCTGATCGCCTCATCAGTCTGCGCCGGGTCGCGACAATAGAAAGCATTGGATCGTCGACGCGCATCGAAGGCGCTAAGCTCAGCGACCGGGATGTTGAAAAGCTCCTGTCCAACCTTCGCATCGGGTCTTTCACAAGTCGCGACGAACAGGAAGTCGCCGGCTATGCTGACGTGATGGAGACTATCTTTTCCGCCTTTGACGCCATCCCGCTGACGGAAAACCATATCCACCAGCTCCACCGTGATTTGCTTGCGCACTCTACCAAAGACGAGCGGCACCGTGGAAGCTGGAAGACGCTCGCGAACCATGTCGAAGCCTTTGACGAAAATGGCAAGAGCCTTGGCGTCGTGTTTGCCACCACCTCTCCCTTCGACACGCCCCGTCGTATGTCCGAGCTCATAGAATGGCAGCAGGAGCAGGAAAGAAGCCGCGAGTTCCATCCGCTGCTCGTAATCGCGACATTCATTGTGGTCTTCCTGGAAATACACCCCTTCCAGGACGGCAATGGTCGTCTGTCGCGCGTGCTGACTACATTATTGCTGCTGAGGGCCGGCTATATCTACGTGCCATATAGCTCACTTGAGAGCGTCGTAGAGCAAAACAAGGAGACCTATTATCTGGCGCTCCGTCGGACGCAAGGCACGATTCGGACGGACCGACCCGATTGGAACCCTTGGACCGAATTCTTCCTGCGCAGCCTGCAGCGGCAAAAGCAGCGCCTGGAGCGCAAGATCGAGCGCGAACGAATTCTGCTCGGCGACTTGCCGGAACTGTCTGTCACGATCCTTGAACTTGCTCGCGAACGTGGTCGGGTGACCGTCATGGACGCGGCGCGGGCGACCGGTGCAAGCCGAAACACCGTGAAAGACCATCTGAAGGGTTTAACCGAACACGGGCACCTCACGCAGCATGGTGCTGGACGCGGGACTTGGTATGGACTGACCTAAAAGCGCTTTCCCGTCCTCTTAGGCGCGATCGCCATGTCTATCTTCCTTTCCCCGACTGTTTGCCAGTGCCCCTCGTCGGGCTCGATGAGGCATGTCTGACCGGAGAGCGGCTTTGCCTCGATCGTTCTCCCGCAACGGCCGTCCGCAGCTTTCTTCCCCTGCCGGCGACC